>JAJYDH010000011.1 GCA_021777685.1 Planctomycetota bacterium
GGAAGAACTCGACGTCGGAGGCGTAGAAGGCCGAGATCGCCAGCCCCCGGGCTCGGAGCCAGGCGGCGAGCGCGGGGAGCGCGGTCGGCCCGGCGAAGTCGCCGACCAGGGGGATGACCCGGTCGCCGAGCTGGGCGTCGTGGACGGCCCGATACCACGGCTCGCGGGCCAGGAAGTGCGCGGGGCGACCGCTCCTGTCCTTCGACCGGATCAGGCGGCCGAAGGTCGGATACATGGGCAGCGCGAGGAACCGGGCGTTCATCCCCGGCCCGGCGAGCCTGGCGAGGATCGTCGCCAACTCGGGCCATTCGGCGTCGCCGATCACGGCGAGCGGGCGAAGGAATCCGGCGGCCTCGGCGATCGTCGCGTCGAGCCGGCCACGGTCCATCTCGACCCCTTCGAAGGCGGCGATCAGATCGTCGGCGGTCGGGTCGTCGGGCATCGGCCGGGGAGGTCGCGCGGTGAGCCGGGCGAGGTACGACGCGCGATCGGGAGCGAGGGCGAAGAGGGCCTTGTGGGCCAGGTGCAGCAGGGCGTTCCGGCGGCGGAAGTCGAGCACGAACGAGAGGCGAGGCCGGGACCGGGCGATATACGTGAAGTTCTGGTCCGGCCCGACCCCGAGGTAGACGCCGCCCTCGGGCGCGAGCCGTTCCAGGTCGTCGGCGACTCGGGCGAACGAGTCCTCGTTCGTGACCAGGTTGTCCGCCGGCCGGCCCGACTCGGGCTCGGAGAGCCCGGCGACGACCCGGGCGAACGACTGGTCGCGGGCGGGGAAGACGACATCCATCAGGCGCTCGGTGTTCATCCTCGCCAGGATAGCCGGGGCGGGCGCGGCGGCTCAATCCCGGAGAATCGACCAACCGCGGGCGAGACCGTGGTCGTATAATCGATCAGGACGAGGCCCCGAGGAAGCGTCTATGACCGTCGCCCAAGCCTTCTCGCCCGACTACCCGACCGCCCGCGCCCGATTCCGCTCCGCCGCCTCGGCCCGAGGGTTCCGGCTCGAAACTCACCCGATCGCGGAAGACGAGGACCTGACCGTCGACGTCGCCATCGGCGGCGACGAGAACCCCTCGCGGCTGGTCGTCGTCTCCTCGGGCCTGCACGGGGTCGAGGGGTTCCTCGGCTCGGCGATCCAGACGTCGATCCTCGAAGCCGGACCCGAGTCGTGGCCCTTGCCGTGCGGGACGGGGCTGCTGCTCCTGCACGCGCTCGACCCCTTCGGCTTCGACCGGCTCCGTCGCTGCGACCCGGCGAATGTCGACCTGAATCGCAACTTCCTGCTCGACGGCGAGTCCTATTCCGGGAGCCCCGCGAAGTACCGCGAGATCGACTGGCTGCTCAACCCGCGGACCCCGCCGGGATGGCCCGACCTGCTGTTGATCGAGTCGATCCCGGCGATCCTCCGGCACGGCAAGGACGAGCTGAAGCGGGCGATCGCGGGAGGTCAGTTCGACTTCCCGCTCGGCCTCTTCTTCGGCGGCCACGGCCCGTCGACGACCCGACGATTCCTCGAAGAGCAGATGCCCCGGTGGGTCGGCGTGGCCGACCATGTGGTCCACCTCGACGTCCACACGGGGCTCGGCCACAGAGGCAACCTCGCCCTGCTCCTGGAAGACACCGTGACACCCGACCGGGTCCGCTGGCTGTCCGATCGGTTCGGGAGCGACCGCGTCGAGTGGTCGGGCGAGGGCATCGCGTATCCGACGAGGGGCGGCCTGGGCTCGTGGTGCCAGGCGACCTTCTCCGACCGGATCTACGACTTCCTCTGCGCCGAGTTCGGGACCTACAGCGGGACCCGCGTCCTCGCCGCGCTCCGGGCCGAGAACCGCGCGTACCATTGGGGCCGGCCCGGAGACCGGGCGACCCGCCGCGCGAAGCTCGCGCTCCGCGAGGCGTTCGCCCCGTCGGACCCCGCCTGGCGAGAGGCCACGCTGGCGAAGGGGCTGGCGACCGTCCGACGCGCGTTCGAGGTCTGCTTCGACCCGACGGTCGTTGCCTGATCGATCGGTCAGGACGTGGGATCGTCACGTCGTCATGACGAGCTATCTCGTATCGCGACGCGCCGCCCGGCCGCCCGGGCCCGGCCCGCGCGGTCACGATCCGGGGATCTGAGCGTGAGATCCGCCGACAAGGTCGGCGTAATCGGTCGATCCGCACAACACCTGTGGATAACCCACGCAACCGGAGCCCGGCCTCTCTTGCCAAAGATGATATAATCGGGTAATAACTCATAGCCGGCTCGACGGTTCCATCGGTGTCGGCCGATCATCACTCATCCTGGTCGGGGGTCCGAATCAAATGGCGGTGAAGAAGACGAAGAAGACGAAGGACGAGTCGGCGGCGCCGACGAAGGCCGAGGCGAAGGAGACCGCCCCCAAGAAGACCGCGAAGGCCAAGGCGCCGGCCCCCAAGGCCCCCGCCGCCGAGCCGGCCCCGACGACCCCCGCGCCCGCCCCGGCGGAACCCGCCGCGTCGACCAAGCCGGCGAAGTCGGCCGCGCCGAAGAAGTCGGGCGCCCCGAAGAAGGCCGCCGCTCCCGCCATCAAGCTCTCCGCGAGCCAGGGAGAACTGCTCAAGAAGGTCGGCGGCGCGGCCGAGGCCGGCTACAGCGTCGAGAAGAAGATCGAGCAGCGCTCGATCGAATCCCTCCTCGAGAAGAAGCTGATCAAGAAGGGCGCGAAGGACAAGGCCACGGGCACCGTCCGCTATCACATCTCCAGCGCCGGCAAGAAGCACATCTCCTGATCGGTCGGCGGCGACCCGATCGACCTTCGGACCACCGTGGAACGACCAGGCCCGACCGGGTGTTACCGGCCGGGCCTTTCTCGTCGACGAAGAACGGCCCGGTCCGGGCCGGTTGCTCGGCGTTCAGCGGCGCGGCGGCTTCGGCTTCGGGAAGCGGTAGGTCCCGGGGAAGTTCTGTCCGGGGAGCGGGTACAGCTTGATCGGCTTCTTCTGGCCGGCCAGCATGAAGTGACCGGGAGTCGCCGGGCCATAACCGACCTGGACCTGCCGGATCGGCGGCACGAAGACGAACGTGGGCTTCACCGATCCGGGGGCGGGATGGGCCTGGGGCGCCGAGATCGGGATGGCGGGCTGGACCGTGTTGTGGGTGGTGACGAGGATCGCCTGGAAGTCGCCGCCAGGCCGGCCGTCGCCCGAGGGGAAGACGCCCGAGTAAGCGCCGTCGAGCGGCCGTCCGGCGTTGTCGAGGATCGAGGCCGCGTGGATCGTGAACAGGTAGACGCCGTTGCGGAGCGGCTGGTTGTTGTTCACCGACACGATGAGCTGCTGAGGTTCCCCCGGCAGGCCCAGGTTCGTCAGCGTGGCGCCGGTGACGCGGAAGGTCGGGGCCAGGACCACGCCCGCGGCGGGCCTCGACGGGTTCACGCTCGGCAGCCGCTCGAACGTCTTGACCGGGGTCAGGCTGTAATTCGCCGGGTTGGTCAGGGTGCTCGTGTTGTAGCCCGCCATGTCGCCGGTGAAGGAGACCAGGACGCGGCCGGTCAGCGGTTCGAGCTGCACGAAGGCGACGCGAGGGCCGGCCGTCGCGTCGAAGGGCGGCTGGACGATCGGCGGGGGCGGTGCCACCGGAGGAGGCGGCGCGATCGGCGCGGGGGAGGTCGCCATGAGCTGGCGAGTCTCCAGCGCCTCGACCTTCGAAATCGCGGCCCGCTTCGGCCGATTTCGAGCGGGACCGGAGAACGGTAAGGACGTCGATTCGAGGCTTCGTCGCCGAGGGGGATTCCGCATCATGCTACCCTTCTGAGAGCGTGGGTCGATCTCGATCAATCACGGCGGCCGGGGGGCCCTCGACGGCTCGGCCGGCCTCTTGGGCCGTCCGGTCGTGGCGCATGCCGCGATCGGCCCGGGCCGGGCGACCGGGGCTCGAAATCTCGACTCGAAGGGTGAGGATCGATGGAGATGAGGATGGGACCGATCGGGACCGAGGGCCCCGATCGACCACGAGGGCCGGCGCTCAATCCGTTGAGATTATGACCCGCGATCCGGGAATCGGCGGAAAAATTGCCCGAGATCGGTGACGGACATGGCGATCCGGCCGGTGCGGAGGGTCATGCCTGTGAGACGAGGATGATCATCGAACGGGCCTCGACCCGGTACTCGCGCGAGACCGGCACGACCGGCCCCTCGTCGAGCCCGACGGCGTCCTCGGGCGAGGGAAGCGCGGTGTCGACGGCCCGTCGCCAGGTCCGGCCCGAAGGAGAGGCCGGGATCTGGAACGTCAGCGGCTCCCAGAACGCGTTCATGGCCACGTAGATGTCGCGGTCGAGTTCCGGCCGGTCGCCCCGTCGGCCGTCCAGCGCGAAGGCCAGCGCGTGGCTGTCCCGGGCGAAGTTGGGCTGGCAGGGCCAGATCCCATGCCAGACGATGTCGGGCGCCTGTCCGGGCTCGTTGGTGAAGAAGGTCCGACGCCTGAGCACGTGGTGTCGCTTGCGGAGGGCGATCAACTCGCGGACGAATCGGTGGAAGCCGGCGTTCTCCTCCAGGAGCGTCCAGTCGAACCAGCTGATCTCGTTGTCCTGGCACCAGGCGTTGTTGTTCCCGCGCTGGGTCCGCAGCATCTCGTCGCCGCCGAGGATCATCGGGACGCCTTGCGAGATCAACAGCGTCGCCATCAGGTTCCGGGCCTGGCGGGACCGGAGGGCGAGGATCTGCACGTCGTCGGTCGGCCCCTCGACGCCGCAGTTCCAGCTGAAGTTGGCGTCGGAGCCGTCGCGGTTCCCCTCGCCGTTGATCTCGTTGTGCTTGTGGTTGTAGGAGACGAGGTCGGCCAGGGTGAACCCGTCGTGGCAGGTGATGAAGTTGATCGAGTGGATCGGCCCCCGCCCCCGGCAGACGTCGTCGGAGCCGCAGATCCGGGTGGCCAGGGCCGAGGTCATGCCGGCCTCGCCCTGCCAGAATCGCCGGACGTCGTCGCGATACTGGCCGTTCCAGACCGACCAGCGATGGCCGCCGGGGAAGTTGCTCACCTGGTAGAGCCCGGCGGCGTCCCAGGGCTCGGCGATCATCTTGGTGTCGGCCAGGAGCGCATCCTCGGTGATCTGCTCGATCACCGGGGGCTCGACCAGCACGTTGCCCCGCTTGTCGCGCCCGAGGACCGAGGCGAGGTCGAACCGGAAGCCGTCGACGCCCGACTCGGCCACGGCGTTCCGGAGGCAGGAGAGGATCAACGACCGGACGATCGGGTGGTTGCTGTTGACCGCGTTGCCGCAGCCGGCGAAGTTGAGGTAGTTCCCGTGGTCGTCCAGCATGTAATACATGCTGTTATCCAGCCCCCGGAAGTTGTAGACCGGGCCGTCCTTGCCCCCCTCGGCCGTGTGGTTGAAGACGACGTCCAGGACGACCTCAAGCCCCGCCTTGTGGAAGGCCGCGACCATCCGGCGGAATTCCTCACGGGGCGCCCCGCCCTCCCAGTGGCTGGCATAGGCGGCCTTGGCCGCCGCGTAGGCGATCGTGTTGTATCCCCAGAAGTTCCGGTGCTTCTCGCCCGTGAGCGGGTTGACGAACGGGCAGTCGGTCTCGTCGAACTCGTCGATCGGCAGCAGCTCGACCGCCGTGATCCCCAGGTCCTTGAGATAGCCGATCTTCTCGGCCAGGCCGGCGAAGGTCCCCGGGTGGCGGACCCCGGACGACGGGTCGCAGGTGAACCCCCGGACGTGCATCTCGTAGAGGATGGTGTCCTCGCGGGGGATGCGCGGGTTCAGGTCGTCCATCCGGTCGCCGAGGCTCCGGGTCAGCAGGCTCCGCCTCGTGGCGCCGAACGACTGGCCCCAGGGCCGGCCGCACGAGAGGGCCCGGCAGGCGGGGTCGAGCAGGACCACGCTCGGGTCGTACCGGTGCATCGGCCCGTGCGGGCCGTCGACCCGGTAGCCGTAGCAGAACTCCTCCGGCAGGCCGAGGATCCGGACGTGCCAGTGGTCGCCGGTCCGGAAGAACCGGGGGCCGAGCGGGATCTCGGTCTCGATCTCCGGGTTGCAGGGCTCGGAGAGGACCAGGCGGACCGACGTGGCGTGCCGGCAAATCAGCACGAAGTTCACGCCGTCTGGGGTCCGGCTGGCCCCCAGCGGCAGGGGATGCCCCCGCGTCACCTTCAGCGGGTGGCCGCGAAACTGATAGCGAGGGCCGCCGTCCAGCGATCGCTCGGGGGTGATGATGCTTGACATGAGGGTCGCCTTCGGTCGCCTGGGGCGTCGGATCGCCGAGGGGCCGAGGCGCCAGGGCCCGGTTCCCACGGTCCATTGATAAGAGATGGCCGGGGATCGGGCAATGGGCCGACGCCCGATCGGCCGCCTATCCCTCGACCTGGACCGGGGCGGGTCGCGGCCGTCCCGGCTCGGGGTTCCGTTCCAGGATGTCTTCGACCGGCCCGGTGATCAGCCTTGAGCCCCGGTCGTGGAACAGGTAGAGCCATCCCCATTCGAGCATGACCAGGACCCGGCTCCGGAAGTCGATCAGGAAGAAGACGTGGATCAGGCACCAGGCCGCCCAGGCGACGAAGCCCGAGAGGTGGAGCTTGCCGATCTCGCCCACCGCCGCCGCCCGGCCGATCGTCGCGAGCGACCCCTTGTCGACGTAGCGGAAGGGCTTGCGACGCCGGCCGGCGAGGGTCGCCAGGATGGCCTTCGCGGCATATTTCCCGCCCTGCATCGCGGCCGGGGCGACGCCCGGGACCGGCTTGCCGCCCTGCTCGACCGCCGCGAGGTCGCCGATCACGAAGACCTCCGGCGCGCCGGGGATGGTCAGGTCCGGCCCGACCACGACCCGGCCCGATCGGTCGAGCGGCACGCCGAGCGTCCTCGCCAGCGGCGAGCCCTGGACCCCCGCCCCCCAGAGGACCGTCCGGGCGGCGATCGCGCCCTGCTCGGTCGTCACGCCGTCCGCCTCGACGCCGATGACTTTCGTATCGACCCGGACGTCCACGCCCAGCCCTTCGAGCTGCGTCTTGGCCTTCGCCGAGAGATCCTCGGTGTACGTCGGAAGGACCCTCGGGCCCGCCTCCAGGAGGATCACCCGCGACCGGGCCGGGTTGAACTTGTGGAACTCGTGGACCAGGTCGTGCCGGGCGATCTCCGCCAGGGCCCCGGCCAGCTCCACCCCCGTGGGGCCGCCGCCGACGACCACGAATGTCGTCCACTCTCGCCGACGCCTCGGATCGGCCTCCAGCTCGGCCGCCTCGAACGCCAAAAGGACCCGCCGGCGGATCTCCAGCGCGTCCTCGATCGACTTCAACCCCGGCGCGTCGGCCGCCCAGCCGTCATGGCCGAAATAGCTGTGGGTCGCCCCCGTGGCCAGGATCAGGTAGTCGTATCGGATCTCGCCATCGTCGAGCCGGAGGACCTTGCCGGCAACGTCGACCGACTCGACCTCGCCGAGCAGGACCTCGACGTTGCCGACCCCCCTCAGGATGCGCCGGATCGGGCTGGCGATGTTGGCGGGGTTGAGCGCGGCGGTCGCGACCTGGTAGAGCAAGGGCTGGAAGACGTGGTGATTTCGCCGGTCGACCAGTGTGACCCGCACTCGAGACCCGGCCAGACCCTTGGCAGCCTGGATGCCGCCGAAACCGCCGCCGACGATTACCACATGAGGCCGGGCCTCGGCCTCGCCCTTCACCCCGTGAGCCTGTCCCGCCATCGAGCCCTCCCGCCCGCCTTCGGAGGACCCGGCTCGCCCGGCCTTCCGGTCGAACTTCGACCGTCGGGACCCTCTCGTCCCGCTACTCTACGCCGCCGGCCGCCCGGACGCGAGTGGTTGCCGCCGATTCGCTGCGTCGCCTGTCCCCGTCCTCGGTCCCCGTCACACCTTCTCGGATGGCCTCCAGGTTTCCGACAGGATACATTGGACAGGCCAAGGCGTATTCGCGAAGCAGCGGCCGGGCACGTTCCCGCTCGCGCTCGGGCCTTTCGTGAACGACGGCCCCATCGTGATAAATATTTGTAAAATCCGAATTAAATTTTTTGCCAAATTGCATCCGGTTTCGTTTCGACTTACGGGAGTTCAGGTTGGATCGAAATCCCGCATTTCTAGTTAGGGGCACAATTTGTGCGAGTTCAGGCCGAGAGATTAAGGTCTTGGACCGCCTATCGTCGCTGTGAGGGAATCGAGAGTCGGGGGCTTTACCTGGTGGTGGAATGGTGGAATCATGGTACCATCGGATTCGAACTAATCCCTCTCTATACCGTCCCAAGCGCCTCGCAATCAGATCGTCCCCCAACCTCCCGGAGGCTTTCGCCCCGGGCAAGGCCGGTCGTCCGTGAACGAGCCCTTATTGGTCCAGGAGAATTTCCCAAGATGAGACGAACATCGCTCCGCCGAGGTTTCACGCTGATCGAACTGCTGGTGGTCATCGCCATCATCGCCGTCCTCATCGCGCTGCTCCTCCCCGCCGTGCAGGCGGCCCGCGAGGCGGCCCGCCGCAGCCAGTGCGTCAACAACCTCAAGCAGATCGGGCTGTCGCTGCACAACTACCACAGCACGATCAACGCACTGCCCTGGGACCACGGGCCGGGCGGCTGGAACGAGTGGTCGAGCCTGGTGATGCTCCTGCCGTACATGGAGCAGTCGGCGTTGTACAACGGGGTCAACTTCACCCAGGCGAACAACCCGGCCTGCCCGGCCTCGCAGGGCGGCACGGTCAACACGACCGTCAGCTCGACGAAGATCAACACGTTCCTCTGCCCGTCCGACCTGGACCGGCTGAGCAACACCCAGGACGGCCACAACAACTACGGAATGAACGCCGGCTCGGATGCGATCAGCCCCGAGGTCATCAGCAACACGAACGGCATCGGCACCTCGATGTACATCTCAAGCCCGGTCGTCTCGTTCGCGTCGATCCTCGACGGGACGAGCAACACCGCCGCCTTCAGCGAGATGAACAAGGGGATCGGCGGCAACTCGAACTCACCCGACACCACATTGCCCTCGACGGCGGTCCGGAACGTGACCGGCTTCACCGGGGTGTCTTCCGGCGATTACACATTGTGCAAGAACGCCGTCGCGACGAGCCTCGCGTCCGACTTCGCGGTGGGGATGTTCTGGGTCACGTCTCAGCGCAGCCAGGGCCACTACAAGCACGTCATGCCGCCCAACTCGTGGAGCTGCCAGGATCCGTCCACCAATAACGGCAACGTCGGCGATTTCACGGCCTCCAGTCGCCATTCGGGCATCGTCAACGTGCTGTTCTGCGACGGGTCCGTGAAGGCGGTCAAGAGCACCGTGACACCCACGGTTTGGTGGGCCATCGGCACCCGCGCCGGCAACGAGGTCGTCAGCGCCGACCAGTATTGATCCTCGACCGGCCGATCTGAATCCGACACGAGGCCGGGGCGCCCCCCAGGGTGTTCCGGCCTCGTCCCGTCGACCGTCACCGAAGGGGCGACTCGCCGCGCCTGCCGCTAGCCTTTCTCGAGATCATCCGGGATCTCCTCTCGATCTCCTCGCCCATCCCGACAATTCAACCATCATCGTCACGGATCGAAGGCTATCCGGGCCGCGAGACCTTTCCGGATCGCCTCTTATTTCAGTCGGTCGTCACGGAGGGGCGGATCGGATCGATCCGCCCATTCCCGACCGCCGGGCGACCAGGCCCGGCCGTCAGTCCGGACCTGGACGGACCCGTCCTCGTCGGTGCGTTTCAGAGGGATGCCGAACGACCGGAGCAGGGCGAGCGTCTCGGGGTGGGGGTGGCCGAAATCGTTCCCACGCCCCATGCTGGCGACGGCCAGTCGGGGCCGGGTCAGCTCCAGCCAGGCCGGGTCGGTCCCGTTCCGGCTCCCGTGGTGGGCCAGCTTGAGGACGTCGACGTCGGCGCAGAGGCTCGGGGCGTTCTTGATCCACCAGCGGCGCTCGGCCTTCTCGGAGTCGCCGGTCAGGAGGGCGGAGAATTGGCCGAATTCGACCCTGATCCCGATGCTGTTGTTGTTCTCGTCGCTCCGATCCGACGGGACCTGCGGCAGGACGGTCAGGCGGACCGATCCCAGGTCGATCTTCCTGGCTTTCGGGCCGGCGCGGATCGCGGTGATCCCCTCCTCTTCGACCCGGCGGAGCAACGCCAGGTAGCTCGGCGTGACGTGCGGCGAGTCGGCGTCGAGGAACACCCTCGGCCGGAACGCCCGGATGACCTCGCCCATGCCGCCGTAATGGTCGATGTGGTGATGGCTCACGACGACGAGGTCGAGGGACCGGACGCCCCGCTCGCGGAGCTGGTCGACGACCCGCCGCGACGGCCCGGCGTCGACCAGGGCCGACTTCCCCTCGGGGGATCGGATCAGGATCGCGTCCCCCTGGCCGACGTCGAGGAATTCGACCGTCGCCCGCCCCGACGACGCCGAGGGCCTCGGCAGACGGGACCGGCCGAATCCCCAGAAGACGGCCAGGCAGACGAGGATGCCGACCAGGGCCAGGGCGGCGACGAAGGGGCGTCTCATAGTCGGATGTCCCCTCCGGGATCGCGCCTGTCGAGCTTCTCGCGGACCGCGCTGGCCGCCCGCGCGACGTCCGCCGTCGCCTCAAGGTCCCGTTCCAGGGTGATCGAGAGGACCTCGCCCGCCTTCGCCCCTCGGGGAAGGAGGTCGCGGGGCCAGAGGATCGTCCGGCCATCCTCCGTCACCAGGACGGCGATCTTCTTGCGGTCGCCTTCGAAGCGGTCGATGGAAAGTCTCATATCACGGACTCAGGACTCAGGACTCAGGACTGACGGACACGGGACTGACGGACTCGGGGCTTCGAGTTGCCAACCCAGTTTAAGACAAACGATCTCTCGGGGGGGGCCCCTCTCGATTTTGGGATCGCGACGCACCTCGTTCCCACGGTCCTCCGTGGGAATGCCGTCCGGGACGCTCCGTGTCCTCTTCCGTGCGGCGCGGCCGGGCCGGAAGACGACGCGGAGCGTCGAAGACGGCATTCCCACGCGGAGCGTGGGAACGAGGGTCTACGCTCTCGGCGATGTCCAAATTCGATAGGGGCACCCACTCTCGGGTCTTGCCGGCCTCGCCGACTATTTCATCGGCCGGCGTGGCGTTAGACTGGCTGAGTCCTGAGTCCTGAGTCCTGAGTCCGTCAGTCTCGCGGGGTGGTGATTTGGACGAGGCTGGAGAGTCGAGGATCGTTGAGCATTCGACCTGCCTGGCTTGCGGTTGCCTCTGCGACGACATCCGGGTCGTCGTCGAAGGTGGTCGGGTCGTCGAGGCGGGGAACGCCTGCGCGATCGGTCGCCCCTGGTTCGTGTCGCGGAAGCCGGGCGAGGGCCGTCCGCCGGTCACGATCGACGGCCGGCCGGCCGGGCGGGACGAGGCGATCGGTCGGGCGGCGGCGATCCTCCGGGGCTCGAAGGCGCCGGTGATCTGGGGCCTGTCGGGGACGACGGTCGAGGCCGTCGCCTCGGCGCTGGCGATCGCCGACCGGATCGGGGCCGTGGTCGACCTCGCCGGGTCGGCCGAAGCGGCGGCGAAGCTCCGCGCGTTCCAGAGGGTCGGGCAGGTCTCGGCCTCGCTCGGCGAGGTCAAGGACCGCGCGGACGTCGTGGTGTTCTGGGGCGTCGACCCGCTCGTCACCCACCCCCGACACTGGGAACGCTACTCGGTCGAGCATCGCGGGCGGTTCGTGCCCGGAGGCCGGGCCGATCGGACCGTGATCGTCGTCGACTCGGAGCTGACGGAGACGTCCAGGTCGGCCGACCTGTTCGTGAGAGTCGCTCGTGACCGCCAGGCCGAGATGTTGACGGTCCTCCGCTCCCTGGTCCGAGGCGTAGAAATCGACCCCGGACGCGCCGAACGGGCGACCGGCGTGCCGCTTTCGGAGCTGGAAGCCCTCGCCGATCGATTGAAGAAGGCCCGGTATGGGGCCCTGTTCTCCGGGTCGTCCTTCGGGCGGGGATCTGCCGGCGCGGGAGCTTATGAGGCGCTCTTGAAACTGGTGAGCGACCTGAACGAAGGCCGCCGGTTCGTGACGCTCGGGCTGGGAGGGCCCGGCGACGGCGCGGGGGCCTCGGCCGTCCTGGGCTGGCAGGCCGGGGCCTCGTCGGCCGTCGATTACGGAGAGGGGTACCCGAGGCATCTCCCCGGCGAGGCCACCCTGGCCGCGAGGCTGGAAGCCGGCGAAGTCGACGCCGTCCTGATCGTCGCCGACGACCCGGCGGCACATCTTGACGCCGGAATGATCGACCGCCTGGGGACGGTCCCCGCGATCGTCGTCGCCCCCGGCGCGACCGGATGGCCTCGCCCTCTCGCCGACGCGTTCGACGTCGCCCGCCCGGGGATCGAGGCCGGAGGGACCGTCGCCAGGGTCGACGGCGTGATGCTCCCGCTCCGGCCGGCGATCTCGTCCGGCTTGCCGACCGATCGGGACATCCTCGACGCGATCGGTGCGTCGGTCTGATGATCGATCCGAGGCGCGGTCACGAGGGGGCCCCATCCCTCCAGCGTTCCAGCACGTCCCGCAGTCGGATGTGGAACGGGCCGAGCTTGCCGCCGTAATTCCCCGCGGTGATCTGGACGACGCCCGGCCTCGCCCCCGCGTGGAGGCCGAGGGCGGTCGCTTGCTCGACCGATTCCAGGGTCAGGCCGTCGATGACGATCTCGTAACCGCACTCGACCTCGGGGGGCAGTTCGGTCGGGACCAGCCCCCGGAGGGTGGGGGCGAACGCGGTGTTGGTGCTGGCGCGGAGGGCCTTGTACTTGCTGCCGACCTTCGAGCCGGAACGGGCGATCCCGCCCGGGAACGGCAGGATCACGCCGGGGACTCGCCGCATCGCGACGACGGCGGCCTCGGTCGCGGCCAGCGTCGCCTTCCGGTCGACTCCCAGGAGGATGATGTTGCCGCCGGCCACCCCCTTGGTCGTGCCGAAGGTCTCCTCGCAGGTGAACTCCCCGTCCATCACGGGGATGCGCCAGAACCGGCGGCCTTCGAGCCGCTTGGAGATCTGCCAGCCGTCGCCGAAGTACCGGAGCCGGCCGCCGACATTGACCGTCTTCTCGCCCACGGGCAGGCCGTTGTAGCAGGCGGTGGTCGGGCAGGTCATGACGCACTGGCCCACGCGGTTGCTCAGCGCCTTCTCCAGGGCATCGCGGCTGAACGCGAATAGTAGGATGGCCACACCGGGACGGCCGTCGGGCGTCTCGTCGGGGGTCAAGGTCCGCTCGATGGCCGCCTCGGCGTCGCAGGCGATCACGCTCGTCGCGTACCCCGACATCGTCCGCCCGGCGATCTCCGCCCAGCCCGGCGAGTCGGCCGTGATGATCGCCCGAGCCGCGGTCATCGGGAAGGCTTCCGCGAAGGTGTCGGCGATGGCCACGCCGTCGATGGTGTGCGGGTTCACGCCGATCCCCTCCCGGCCGGCCCGTCCACCGCGAGGCCGTTCGCCACCTCCTCGTCGCGGACCGGATAGTTGGCGAAGGCGATCGATGACGACGCCTCGAACCATTCCGCGATGTCGCCATCGGCTTCGATATCGCCCTCGGGGGCGACGTGGAGCGTCCGCCCCTCGGGCCAGAGCCGGAGATCGCCGTCGTCGAGGATGACCTCGCCGGCCTTGATCAGATAGCGCGGGAGCGAGAACATCCGCTCTTTATCATCATCGGGCGCGTAGATGGTCACGTCGCCGTCGGCTCCCGGGCCGAGGTGCCCCTTGTGGGCCAGGCCGAGCATCCGGGCGGGGGCGGCCCGGGTGATGATGGCGATCTCGGAGAGGGTGTACTCGCGCGAGAGGTCGCCCAGGCCGGAGCGGGTCCGGACCTTCTCGGGCAGTCGGTTGAGCGTGTCGAGCCGGTGCCCCCGGTCCATCAGGAGGGCGATGATCTGAGGGTAGGCCAGGAACGAGCCGCCGTTGGGGTGGTCGGTGCTCATGGCGATCCGCCAGGGGTCGTCGACCCGGAGATACCACTCCAGGCCGATGGCCCACTGGAGGGCGTGGACCGCGTTCTTGTCGTCGTAGGTGATCGGCACGACGCCGCAGCCGGTCTCTAATTCAACATCATGGCTGACCCACTTCCGCCCCAGGACCTTGTGGAGGAACTGCCCCACGGCGGCGTCGGCGGTCATGCTCGTCGTCTCGCCGAAGAGGACCTGGCCGACGTCGACGGTCAGATCAGGGTGAGTGTTGATGTACTCGGCCAGCGGGCCGGCTTGCGAGTCGAACCGGCCGAGGTCGCCGGGGTCGCCGCCGTAGCTGTGGAACTGGATGTGGGCCAGGTGCGCCCGGTGGCCGTCGAGGGCCCGGAGGGTCTCCAGGGTCGTCGCCGCGTTGCCGGGCAGGCCGAGGTTCAGCCCGTGGAGGTGCATCGGGTGGGGCAAGGCCAGGTCGTCGACGGCCCGGGCGATCTCGGTGAGGATCTGGCGAGGTGTGACCTCGAAGTGGGGGACCACGTCGTCGAGCGTCGACACGTTCCCCCGGCCTTGCTTCCAGGTCTCCACGCCGCCGGGGTTGACCACCTTGACGCCGAATCCCTTCGTGGCGCCCAGGAGCCAGGCGACGAACGACCTGAGCCGTCCGCGTTCGCCCTGGCGGATGCGGTCCATCACGTAGTGGTTGTTGCCGAGCAGGACGAGGAACGCCTTGTCGATGATCGGGGTGTCGCGGAACTCGTGGTGGGCGGGGCGGGCGCCCAGCGGGGCGATGGCGGCGTCGACGGCCGTGGCGTAGCCGAGCCCCGCGTACTTCGCCCCGGTGCTGAAGCTGCTGGGCACGCTCCCGAGCGTCCCGGAGCGGGCGCCCGGGGCGTCCGACCGCGCCATCGACCCGCGCCGGGCCTCCTCGGGCCGGAGCACCCGTGCGGCGTCGACCTTCGGCCCGGCGATGTGGCAGTGGACGTCCACCCCGGCCGGCATCACGACGTATCCCCGGGCGTCGATCGTCCGGTCCGCGCGGAGGTCCGGGTCGGCCGGGGCTTCGACGACCCTCCCCCCCTCGATCCAGACGTCCGCCGGCCCGTCGACGCCGTTGGACGGGTCGACCACATGCCCGCCCGCGATCCGGAGCCGACTCATCGGGGGAAGACCTCGGCCAGGTTGACCTGGAATCCCGGCAGGAGCGGCGATCGGTAGACGTCGGAGGGGGTCAACACGCTCTCCTGAAAGCGCCCTTCAACGAGGGTGAGGACCGTGACCTTCTTCTCGAATCGGTCGACGATGACGTACTCGCGCACGCCGATCTTCTCGTACTCGGCGCGTTTCTCGACGTAGTCGCGCCGCCTGTCCTTCTTCGAACGGCTGACGAATTCGAAGGCCATGTCGGGGACCTGGTCGGGGATGTCGAGGTCGGCGAGCTCCCCGCCCAGATACACGCCGATGTCGGCGACCCGGTCGTTGTCGTCATCGAGCCGGACCCAGGCCTGATAGACCATCGCCTGGACCACGTCCGGACGTTCGAGCGCATAAGCTGCCAATCGAGTCTGCCAGGGTACACCCTGGATGACGTGCCCTGTCCCCTCCGGCGACATGACGACCAGCCTCCCGTCGATCCGCTCGTATTTCCACGGTTCCTCGTATGAGGCGTCGGCGAACTCGTCGGCCGAGGTCGGCCGGCCGTCGTCGAGCCTGCCCAGGCTGAGCTGGTCTTCGGTGCTCGGCTCGCGCGTGGCCATGATCGTCAATCCTTCCCGCGTTTCGGGGGAGTCCGGCCGGACGTCGGGCCCTCGACGCTCCGGACCAGGATATCCGGAACGGGACGGGCTTGCGACCCGGGACCATCGCGAGCGGCCTTCGGAGTCTCCGCCCGGATCGCTGCCGCTCGCGGCCCGGACGGCGTCGGCCGCGGGGCCAATCCGTCCCTACGGCGTCGACCAACTCCCCTGATCGTCTCGTGCCACTGTCGTGACACGGACGATCCGGACTTGTTTCCGCAAAAATTATCTTCCATGATCCGCGCGGTCCGATTTATCTTGGACCCGCCCTCTCATCCTCCTCTCTTCTTTCTTGCGAGGCTTGAAGACATGGTTTCATTCGCGTCTCGACGCCCGCGAGCGGGCGCGTCCCGTCGTCGGGGTTTCACGCTGATCGAACTGCTGGTGGTGATCGCGATCATCGCGGTCCTGATCGCGCTGCTGCTGCCGGCCGTGCAGGCGGCCCGCGAGGCGGCCCGGCGGTCGCAGTGCATCAACAACCTGAAGCAGTTGGGCCTCGCCCTGCACAATTATCACGACGTCATCGGCTGCTTCCCGCCCGGCGCCAGCGACATGAAGAATGGCTGGCAGCAGTGGTCGCCGCTGGCGATGCTGCTCCCGCAACTGGAGCAACAGCCCCTCTTCAACGCGCTCAACTTCACGAACACCGGCAATTCGGCGAATCCGAACCCCGGCTCGGTGAACACGACGGTCACCGGCGCGACCATCGCGATCTTCCTCTGCCCGTCCGACACCGACCGGATGACCAATCCCGGCGGCCACGTCAATTACGCGATGAACTGGGGGTCGAAGGCATACCGTTATTCGGCCCAGCCTTGCGGCCCGTTCGTCGCGGCCGACGAGACGGCGGTGATCGTCCGCGTCCAGTCTATCCTCGACGGCACGAGCAACACCGCCGCCGTGAGCGAGCGGGTCAAGGGGATCGGCAACGGCTGGCTGCTGGGCAACCAGAACCAGTCGACCGAGCAGCTCGACACGACCAAGCCCGATTCCGACGTGATGAGCCTGGCCGCAACGGCCGACTCGAACAACCCCCAGACGTCCCCGCTGTACTATCAGGCCTGCCTGGCCCTCTCGCCGCTCGGGCAGGTCGCCAGCACCGGGATTACCGGGGGGATGTGGCACACCGTCCTCAACGGCAACGTCTGTTATACGCACGTCATGCCGCCGAACGGGCAGAGTTGCGGCTATGGGAGCATCAACAACACGGGCGTGGACGGTAATCATGCCCAGGGGGCGCTGACGGCGACCAGCCGGCATGCCGGGACGGTCAATGTCCTGTTCCTCGACGGCTCGACTCGCTCGGTCAAGAGTACCGTCGCCGTCCCGGTCTGGTGGGCCCTGGGGACCATGGCGGGCAGCGAGGTCGTGAGCAGCGACCAGTACTGATCGGCCTGGCCGATCGGTGAGGACCGAGGCCGGCCCGGAGGAACCTCGATCCTCCGGGCCGACGGACCTCACCGCGATCGAGAAGAGATCATCCGCCCGATCGAAACCCGAGTGATCATCGTCCGTCGCGGCCGGAGGGGAGCCCTCCGACGCGGCCCATCGCCCGAGAGCTCGACCGAACATGCCCCTAACCCTGACCTGGAAAGGGCCGATCGGCCGGCCAATCGAAGGTGGCGCCCTCCGGCCCGACACCCTGGCCGGGACGGCCGACGAGATCGCGAGGCTTAGAATCCCGGCCGGCAACGCGAGCGTCGATCTGGGCGAGCTGTTCATCCTCCAGGGGGACGGCCGCGACGGGCATCTCATCTTCGAGGGGGACCTCCGGCCGATCCGGGGTCTGGCCGCCGGCATGGCCTCGGGGCGGGTCGAGGTCCGGGGCGACGTCGGCCCGAGGCTGGGCGTGGGGATGTCCGGCGGCTCGATCGAGGTCGGAGGCTCGGCCGGCGCCTGGGCCGGGGCGGAGATGACGGGCGGCTCGATCCGCATCCGGGGGGATGCCGGCGACTTCCTGGGCTCGGCCCTGCCGGGGAGCCGGCTCGGGATGCGCGACGGGATGATCCTGGTCGACGGCCGGGCCGGCGATGACGTCGGACTGGCGATGCGCCGGGGGCTGATCGCGGTCGGCGGAATGCTCGGCGAGGGGGCGGGCCGGGGGATGGTCGCCGGCTCGATCTTCGGCTTCCAGGGCGCCGGCCGGGGGCTCGGCGCCGGGATGAAGCGCGGGACGATCGCTCTCTTCTGCGAGGATGGTCCCGAACTCCTCCCCACCTTCGAGCCGAGCGGGGCCTATCGACCTCCATTCCTGACGATCTACCTCCGGAGGATCGCGGAGAGGGGGTTCCCGGTGCCGGAGGCCGCTTTCGCCGCTCCGATCCGACGATACAATGGGGACCGGATCGAACGGGGTCAGGGCGAGGTCTTGCTGGCATCGCTCGGCGGCTAAGGGCGGAGAGTGGCGATGGATCTCAACGGGCGGGCCCTCCGGCGGGTCGAGGCGCTCCGGGCCGTGCTCGACGAGCGGCGGGTCTTTGAGCGGGTGATCGAGGGGGGCGGCCGGTACTTCGATTGCGGGATCGAGGCCCGGGGCGGCCTGGTCGCCGGGCTCGACCTCGCCCGGATCTGCCTGGCGGACCTCGCCGACGTGTCGATCGTCCCCGGGGAAGTCGCCGGGCGCCCCTGCCCTGTCGTCCAGGTGACGACCGACCATCCGCTGCTCGCCTGCCTGGGCAGCCAGTACGCAGGCTGGGCCATCTCCGAGGGGAAGTTCTTCGCGATGGGCTCCGGCCCGATGCGCGCGGCCTACGCCCACGAGCCGCTGTTCGCCGAGTTCGGCCTCGGCGAGCGGCCCGAGGCGGTCGTCGGGGTCCTGGAAGGGCGGAAGCCGCCGACGCCGGCCGTGGTCGCGAGGGTCGCCGAGACTTGCGGGGTCGCCCCGGAGGCCGTGACCCTGCTCGTCGCGCCCACGGCGAGCCTCGCGGGGACGTTGCAGGTCGTCGCCCGGTCGGTCGAGACGGCTCTCCACAAGCTCCACGAGCTGAGATTCGACGTCCGGCGGGTCGTCTCGGCGCACGGGGTCGCCCCCCTGCCCCCGGTGGCCGCCGATGACCTCGCCGCGATCGGCCGGACCAACGACGCGATCCTCTACGGGGCCCGCGTGGTCCTGTACGTGACCGGCGACGACGCCTCGATCGAGGAGATCGGCCCGAAAGTCCCCTCCGCCGCATCGCGCGACCACGGCGAGCCCTTCGCAGCGATCTTCGCCCGCTATAACCACGACTTCTACGCCGTGGACCCTCACCTCTTCAGCCCGGCCGAGGTCGCCTTCCAGAACCTCGACACTGGCCGCGTTCATGCCTTCGGCAAGCTGGCGCCCGAGGTGCTGGCCCGGTCGTTCCACGGCGCGTAGCGGTCAGCGATCAGCTTTCAGCGGTCAGCCGGACAAGCCATGAAACATCTCGTCGCGCTCGTCTCCGGCTTCGGCTGGCATGTTCAGGATCTCCGGCTGGCTGCGGGGGTGGTCGGCGTCAAGCTGGACGCGGTTGCATTCCCCAGGGTGGCGGGACGCATCGGCGACGGCCCGGCGCGGGTCGAGGCGGGCGGGATCGATCTGGGCGCCTCGGACGGCGTGCTCGTCCGGATGATGCCGCCGGGGAGCCTGGAGCAGGTCATCTTCCGGATGGATGCGCTCCATCGCCTCCAAGGGATGGGCGTGCCGGTGATGAACCCGCCGAGGGCCGTCGAGGCGGCGGTCGACAAGTACCTGGCGCTGGCGATGCTCGATGCCGAAGGGCTCCCCGTCCCCGGGACCTGGGTGGGTGAGTCGGCTGCCGAGGCACAACTGGCCTTCGAAAGGCTGGGCGGCGATGTGGTGGTCAAGCCGCTGTTCGGCTCGGAGGGGCGGGGGCTGGTCCGCGTCTCCGACCCCGAACTCGCCCTCCGGACGTTCCGGACGCTGGAGCGTCTGGGGTGCGTGCTTTACGTCCAGCGATTCGTAAGAAATCCCGGCTTCGACGTCCGGGCCTTCATCCTGGGGGGTCGCATGCTTGGCTCGATCCGTCGCCACGCCGGAGCGGGAGAGTGGCGGACGAACGTGGCCGTCGGCGGACGGCCCGAGGCCTGCTCGCTCGAACCCGAGGCCGAACGGCTGGCGATCCGATCGGCCGGGGCGGTCGGCGCGGTGATGGCGGGGGTCGACCTCCTGCCCGACCTGGACCGGGGCGGCTGGATGGTCCTGGAGGTCAACGCCGTGCCGGGCTGGAAGGCGCTGGGGGCGGCGACGGGGGTCGACGTGGCCGCCGCGATCCTGGCCGAGCTGAGGGATTCCGGGCGATGAACGCTGATCCCTCATTTTCGCCCGGCCGGCTCGCACAGATCGCTTGCATGTTGGAAGCCACGGCGAGGAAGCCGGGGAATGTCCACAGGTTCCGCGACTTCGACGACGTCCACTTTCTCGACTTCCTCCTCAGCTCCGCGGCGATCGCCGGGGCGATGGACGATGCCCCGGGACTCGGCGTCGGCCGGACGATCATCCGGTCCGTCGAGGCGACCCGGCGGGTGGTCGCGACCAACACGAATCTCGGGATGATCCTCCTCCTTGCCCCGCTGGCGGCCGTGCAGATCGGGAGCGACCTCCGGGAAGGGGTCAAGACGATCCTCGAAGGGACGACGATCGAGGACGCCTCGCTGGTCTACCGGGCCATCCGCCTGGCCAGGCCCGGAGGGCTCGGGAAGGCTGAGGACCAGGACGTGGGCGACGAGCCCACCGTCACTCTCCGGGAGGCGATGGCGCTCGCCGCCGACCGCGACCTCGTCGCCCGCCAGTACGCCCTCGGCTTCGCCGACCTCTTCGACCGGGCCCTCCCCACGCTCCGCGATGCGATCGGTCGAGGTTGGCCGGTCGAGACCGCGATCGTGGCCGCTTACCTCGGCTTCCTGGCCCATCGCCCGGATACCCTGATCGCCCGGAAGCGTGGCGAGGCGGTCGCCCTCGAAGCCTCGCGCCGCGCCGCCGACGTGCTGAAAGCCGGCTGGCCCGACTCCGCCGAGGGGATCAAGGTCCTCGACGCCTTCGACGCCTGGCTCCGCCTCGATGGCCACGCCCGGAATCCCGGCGCCACCGCCGACCTCATCACGGCCGCCTTGTTCGCCGCCCTCCGAGATGGGACAATCGAGCTCCCGCTCGCAGGGGTCTGGACGAGCGAAGAGAGTGGTCAGTGGTCAGTGGTCAGTGGTCAGTAAGCCCGAAATCGTGTCCTGGCCGCGCCCTGTTTCTCTGACCTCCGACTGCCTTCTGTCCCATTGACCACCGACCACTCGCCACTGAAGAGGCTGCCCGCCGTGCCCGGCTCACGTTACAAGGTGCGTGTCACCAAAGACTACCTGGTCTTCTGCTCCGGCCACTTCATCACCTACGCCGGGGACCAGTGTGAGCGCATCCACGGCCACAACTACCGGACGGCGGTCGAGGTCGAAGATGACCTGGACGCCAACCACTACGTCTTCGACTTCATCGCTCTGAAGGACCTGACCCGCGCGATCGTCGACGAGCTGGACCATCGGATGCTCCTGCCAACCCGCTCCGACCTGATCCGCCTGGAGGAAGACGGCCCCAACTGGCGGGTCCGCTATCAGGACCGGTACTGGAGCTTCCCCCGGGACGAATGCGCCCTGGTCCCGATCGCCAACACCACGGCCGAACTCCTCGCCGATCACATCGCCGGCCGGCTCCGCCAGGACTTCGCCTCGAAGGGCCTGCCGACCCCTCGCGTGTTGCGGGTCGAGGTCGAGGAGAGCTACGGCCAGTCGGCCGAGGTCGAGTGGCGGCGCGATGGTTGAGCCGGGGGGACCAGAGGCCATGACCCCATCACGTGAGTTGACCGGATTCCGGCTCGCGGTCCTCGGCTCGACGTCGGGGATCGGCCGGGCCGTCGCGTTGAAGCTCGGCGAGGCCGGGGCCGACGTGATCGTCCACGGCCGTCGGTCGCGCGAGGCCGCCGAGGATGTCGCCGCGACCATCCGCCAGGGCGGCTCGCGGGCCGCCGTCCTGATGGCCGACCTCGGCGACCGAGGCGAGGGGGACCGCCTGGTCGAAGAAGCCTGGTCGACCTGGGACGGCCTCGACGCCTGGCTGCACCTCGCCGGCGCCGACACCCTGACCGGGCCCGATTCCAAGCTCCCGTTCGACGCCAAGCTCGACAAGCTCTGGAACGTCGACGTCGTCGCCTCGATCCGGCTCTGCCGCGAGGTCGGCCGGCGGATGAAGGGGCAAGGCCACGGGTCGATCGTGACGATGGGCTGGGACCAGGCCGAGACGGGGATGGAGGGGGACTCGGGCGAGCTGTTCGCGGCGACCAAGGGGGCGGTCCTGGCGTTCACCCGGAGCCTGGCGCTCAGCCTGGCGCCCGAGGTCCGCGTCAACGCCGTCTCGCCCGGCTGGATCAGGACCGCCTGGGGCGATTCCGCCCCGGCGCACTGGCAAGAGCGGGTCATCCGCGAGACCCCGCTGGCCCGCTGGGGCCGGCCCGAGGACGTGGCGGACGCTTGCCGGTTTTTGGTCGGCCCGGCGTCGGGATTCGTCACCGGCCAGGTCGTGCGGGTCAACGGCGGCGCGGTCCGGTGAGCGGCGACGCCCCGCCTCGCCTCCTGTTCGTGACCGGCCGGCTGGCCGAATTCGCCCTCCGGAGGGTCCTCGACGACCTCGCCCCGAGGGCGAATTTCCGGGCGGAGGTCGCCGTCCTGCCGATCTCCGTCGCCGCCTTGATGACGCCGAAGTGGGTCGCCCGGCACCTCGAAGTGCCCGAAGGGGTGACTCGCGTGATCCTCCCCGGCCATTGCCGGGGCGACCTCGCCCAGGTCGAGGCGAAGGCCGGCGTGCCCGTCGCCCTCGGCCCGGAAGACCTGCGCGACCTCCCCCGAGCCCTCGGCCAGGCCGATGATCGGCTCGAAGGTTATGGCGGCTATTCGATCGAGATCCTCGCCGAGATCAACCACGCCCCCCGGCTCTCGCTCGACGATTTCCTCGCCCAGGCCGCCCGATTCATCGCCGAGGGGGCCGACCGGATCGACGTCGGCTGCGACCCCGGCGGCCCGTGGCCCGGGGTGGGAACTTATGTCGCCGCCCTCATCGATCGCGGCTGGAAGGTGTCGGTCGACAGCTTCGACCCGGCCGAGGTCGCCCCGGCCGTGAAGGCGGGCGCGGACCTCGTGCTGAGCGTGAACGGGTCGAACCGCGAGCACGCCCCCGACTGGGGCGTGGAGGTCGTGGCGATCCCCGACGTCCCCGGGACGCTCGACGGGCTCGACGCGACCGTGGAGTTCCTCGAAGCCCGAGGAGCCCCCTACCGGCTCGACCCGATCCTGGAGCCGATCGGCTTCGGCTTCGCCGCGAGCCTCGTCCGCTATGCCGAGGCCCGTCGCCGCTGGCCGGGCGCCCCGATGCTGATGGGGATCGGCAACCTGACCGAGCTTACCGACGTCGACTCGGCCGGGGTGAACACGCTGCTGGTCGGCTTCTGCGAGGAGCTGGGCGTCGGCAGCGTCCTGACGACGGCCGTCATCAACTGGGCGAGGTCGTCGGTCGTCGAGGTCGACCTCGCCCGCCGCCTGGCCCATCACGCCGTGACCCGCAAGACCCTCCCGAAGCGCGTCGAGCCCCGCCTGGTCATGCTCCGCGACGACCGGCTCCCCCGATTCGGCCCCGAGGCACTGGCCGAACTGGCCTCGCGGGTCAAGGACCCGAACTGGCGGATTTACGCCGAGGACGGCAAGATTTACGCCTTCAACAATGCCCATTACCTCGTCGGGACCGACCCGTTCGTCCTCTTCGACCAGATGGGGGTGGACGACCCGTCGCACTCCTTCTACCTGGGCTACGAGCTGATGAAGGCGAAGACCGCGCTCACCCTGAACAAGGCGTATTGCCAGGACCGGGCGCTCGACTGGGGGTTCCTGACCGAGCCCGAGGTCAGCCACCGCCCCACCCGGATCAAGCCCGAGGCCGGCGAATCATGATCCTCGAAGCGATCGTGACCACCCTGGCCCCCGACGGCACCCTGAACGTCGCCCCGATGGGCCCGAAGGTCGGCCGCGACCCTCGCCGGTTCGTCCTCCGTCCGTACCGGACCTCCACCACTTACCGGAACCTCAAGGGTCACGGCGAGGGCGTGCTCCACGTCACCGACGACGTCTTCCTGCTGGCCAGGGCCGCGATCTCGAAGGTCTCCGATTTTCCTTCCAGGCCGGCGAACAAGGTCAGAGGGCAGATCCTCCAGACCACCGGCCGCTACCACGAGTTCCGGGTCGTGGACCTCGACGACTCATCCGACCGGACGACGATCACGATCGAGGCCGTCGCCGAGGGGGCACTTTCACCCCTCTTCGGCCTGAACCGGGCGAAGCACGCCGTCGTCGAGGCGGCCATCCTCGCCACCCGGCTCGACTTCCTGCCGATCGACGGGGTCATGGCCTCGTATCGGGATCTCGCCGTCCTCGTCGACAAGACCGGAGGGCCCGACGAACGGCTCGCGTTCGGGCTGCTGGCCGACCACGTCCAGGTCTTCGCCCGGACGATCCGGCAAGGGGGGTGATCCGCATTCCGGATCATTCATGCCCGATGCGGGATGTCCGATGGTCACGAGGGCTGACTCCGGCCGAGTTCGGCTGGAGCCAGTCCCCATTTCCGAGGCCGATCGAGAATGAAACAGCCCTGGCCGGCCAGGCAACTCAACTGGTGCGATCGGGCCGGATCGGTTAGAAGGATCGGCGGATCGCACGGAGGCGGACGGGACAGGAGGTCGCCGTTGAAGTTCTGCATGGTCACCACGTTCTTCGGCGCCCACAGCTTCGGGGGCGACGCGGCGTACGTCGACCGGCTCTCGCGGGCCCTCTGCCGGCGAGGTCACGAGGTCCACGTCTTCCACTGCGTGGACGCCTTCAACTCGGTGAAGGGGTCGCATCCGCTCCGGCCCTACTCGCCGCCGCCCGGCCTGCACGTCCACCCGCTCAGGAGCCACTTCGGCATCCTCTCGCCGCTGGCCACGCAGATGACCGGCCAGCCCTACTTCAAGGCGGACGTCCTCCGCGAGGCGCTCGACTCGGTCGACGTGGACGTGGTCCATTTCCACAACATCTCGCTCGTCGGCGGGCCGGGGGTGCTGCACCTCGGCCGGAAGGCCGTCCGGATCATGACGGCTCACGAGCACTGGCTGATCTGCCCGATGCACCTGCTCTGGAAGTACGGCAAGAAGGCGTGCGACGGCCCCGACTGCGTCCGCTGCACCCTGGCCGGGGGCCGGCCGCCGCAGGCCTGGCGTTCGACCGACGCGATCAGCCGAGGGCTCCAGGAGCTGGACGCCCTGGTCTTCCCGTCCCGCCACGCCCTGGAGGAGCACCGGCGACGGGGGATCGGCGCCCCGCTCGTCCACCTGCCCTACTTCCTGCCCGACGACTGGACCGGCGGGATCGAGGACGCCGAGCCCGAGGCGGCCCGCCGGCCGTACCTCGCCGCCGCCGGCCGGCTCGTCCGGATGAAAGGATTCCAGCGACTGATTCCCCTGATGAGGCTCCTGCCCGAGGTCGACCTCCGGATCGCCGGCACCGGGCCGTATGAGGCCAAGCTCCGCGAGATGGCGGCCGACGTGCCCAACGTCAAGTTCGAGGGGCTGCTCGGCGGCCCGGCGCTGGCCAGGCTGTTCCACGGGGCGAGGGCGGTCGTCGTCCCGTCGCTGTTCCCCGAGACGTTCGGCTACGTGGTCCTCGAAGCCTTCGCCGTCCGGACGCCCGTGATCGTCCACGAGGGGGGCGGGGCGATCCGCGAGACCGGGGTCGAGAGCGGCGGCGGGCTCGGGTATTCCAACGACGGCGAGCTGCTCCTGGCCATGCGCCGGCTCGTCCACGACGACGACCTCCGCGAGGATCTGGCCCACCAGGGGTACGCCATGAGGACCGGCGAGTGGTCCGAGACGGCGCATCTGGACCGCTATTTCTCGCTGATCCAGGGGATCAGGTCGGGCCGATCGACCGCGACCCCGCCCCGGCCCAAGTACGCCGACCATCGCCCGGACCCCTCGCGGATCGTCCGGGCCGAGGACGCCGGCGCGGCCTGATCGGCCCGAGTATGGTCGATGGACGGATGATCGATGACCGATCGAGGGCGGGAAGGCCCGACCATCGATCATCCTCCCATCGGTCATCCCAGGACCTGGAGGCTCGGACCCCATGACTCGGCGACTCCTCGGCGTCGGGCTCATCCTCGCGGCCCTGCTGCTGGCCTGCTTCGGCCGGCTCGCGGCCGACCCCTCCTCGTTGATCGTCGACGCCGACCGGCCGAGCGTCGACCACGCCCGGCGGCCCGGCGATGCCGCGGTCGGCAACGACCTGACCCGGCTGTTCCTGCCGCATCACCTGGGCATCGCCCGGTCGATCGCCCGGCACGGCCGCCCGCCGCGCTGGGACGACCGGGGTTTCGGCGGCCGGCCGCTCGTCGGCAACCCGCAGGCCGGCCTGTTTTACCCGCCGGCCTGGCTCGCCTGGTGGTCCCGGGCCCCCGCGACCCTGGGGTGGATCACGGTCGCTCATCTGTTCTGGGCGGGCCTCGGGACGTATCGACTCGGCCGGGCGCTCGGCATGGGCGGGTGGGGGAGCCTGGTCTCGGCCGGCTGCGTCCAGGCTTCGCCCTACGTCCTGGCCCAGGTGTTCGAGGGGCATTACCCGCACGTCTGGGCCGCCTGCTGGTATCCCTGGGCCTTCGACGCGGCGATCCGGCTCCGGAGGGGGGAACGCCTCGCGGCCCTGGCCCTGCCGCCGATCCTGGCCGCGACGTTCCTCGCCGGCCACCCTCAGGAGGGATATTACCTGCTGATCGCCCTCGGCTGCTGGGCGGCCTGGGACGCGGTCGCCGCGATCCGGGCGGGCCGGAGGCGCGAGGCGATGACCTTCGGGGTGGGATGGATGGCCGTGCTGGCCCTCGCGGTCGGGCTGGTCGGGGTCGAGCTGGTCCCGGACGCGATGGCGCAGGAGTGGGGGCTCCGGTCGGCGAGGCTCCCGGCCCGGATGGCGGGCCATTATCACCTCTATCCGATCAACGCCCTCCAGCTCCTCGGCCCCGGGGCGCTGGGCGGTCCGGGCGACTACTTCGGGCACGACAATTACTGGGAGACGGTCACGTCGATCGGCCTGATCCCGCTCTCGCTGGCGATGATCGCCGCGGCGTGGTCCCCCGACCGGCGGGCCGTCCGGGGCTGGCTGGTCCTGGTCGGGGCGAGCCTGCTGTTCGCGTCGGGGCGGAAGCTCGGGCTGTTCGCGGTCCTGTTCGAGGTCGTGCCGGGGATGGACCGGTTCCGGGTCCCGGGCCGGTCGCTCTTCCTGGCGAGCCTCGGTGCGTCGATGCTCGCGGGCCTGGGCGTCGAGGCGCTCCGGGCCCGGTCGGGCGAGCCCTGGGGCCGACTCGCCCGGCGGTTCGCGACCTTCGCGGCGGTCGTGGCGCTGGTCGTCCTGGCAGGCGGGACCTCGTCCCATCGGCCGACCGCGAGCCGGAAGCACGGGCGAGTGCCGGAGGTCCAACGGGCCTCGATGGGGCTGGCGAGGCTCTCGCGCGACCCGACGTTCTGGCTGGCCCTCGGGGGGATGACGGCGGGGCTGGCCCTCGGCGCGATCCGGCCGGGCGGAAGAAGGGCCATTGCCGCCGCGCTCGGGTTGCTCGGCCTGGCCGAGCTGGGGGCGGACGGTCGCGCCCTGATCGTGACGTCTCCCGCCTCGCGGTTCCTCGGCCCCGACCCGATCAGCGAGGCCCTGCTGCTGGCGAGCCCGCCCGGCCTGGAACCGCCGCGAATCCGGGCCGTCGACTCCCTCTATGGCGACCTCCGCGCGGGCCAGATCGGCCTCACCAAGACCAACGTCGCCGACTCGTTCCAGCTCCAGCACGCGGCCGACCTTTATGAGACCCTCTACCAC
>JAJYDH010000401.1 GCA_021777685.1 Planctomycetota bacterium
GCTTGACCTGGACGCTCGCCTTGTCGCCCGCCTGCCAGCCGCCGCCGTGAATCCAGAACACGACGGGCAGGTTCTTCGCACCTGGCGGAGAATAGATGTCCAGCGTCTGGAGCGCTTGCGCCGGGCTGGTATAAGGGATGTCGCGTCGGATCTCCTGAGCTTGCACCCCGGTGGCGAGGGCGAGGACGACGAGCGGAAGTGCGATCTGCTTCACGGCGAGTGTCCTTCCCGGTGAGTCTGGCCAGCGCGATCGACCGGTTGGTCGTTAATTTTCCCGCTTGATCCGGATGTGCCGGTATTCGACCACGTTGATCTCGGATTGGAGCGAGAGCGGCCCTCGGGCGGGGATCTCGAGGGCAGCTTCGAGCACCTCGCCATTGCAGGTGCAGCGGGCCCTGGAGCCGGTGACGACCACCTCGATCGCGTTCCAGTCTTCGGCCTTGTAGTCCTTCAGAGTCTTGTAAGGGCCGACCCGGGGATAATCGCGGATCTGCAACTGGTGGGCGAAAACCTTGTCCCTCAGATGGAGGCCGCTGTTCGCGTCCCGGGAGGCGCGGAATTCCAGGCGGAGGGTGAAGTCGCCGTCGAAAGACTCGACCGTGTCGATCTCGGCCATCCTGGGGGGCTTGTCCTTCGAGCCGGCGATCACGAGGATGCCGTCCTTGACCGCGAACCGGCCGTCGTCCGAGGCCGACTTGCCGGCCAGGTCCCTCTTGCCCAGCCGCCAGCCGGTCAGGTCCTTCCCGTTGAAGAGGGACTTGAAACCGGGCTCGTCGGCACGAACATCGTTGAGGAGGAACAAGGAGGCGAGGAACGCGAGAGCGCCCAAGGCCGCATGTCGTCGATGGGGTCGAGTCATCGAGAGTCTCCCGGGAGAGGATCAGGCCCGTCAGAACCCTCGTTTATAGGCGAACGGTCCCGGCCGAGCAATCCGGTGCGTCGCGGCGGGGTCGATCGGTTTGACGTCCCCGGAAACGACGAAACCCCTTCCGGTGAAGGGGTTTCATCGTCAAACATCGGGAGGTTCGGCACCGCTCACGACGTCCGGATCGAGGTCCGCTCCGGGTTCACTGGCCGACCTGCTTGATGAGCGAGGGGAGGTCGCCGGCCATGGAGGCGGGGAGCCGGTCGCTCCCGGCCTGGGCGACCTTGAGGTACTCGGCGGCCTTGCGATACCTCGACTTGTCGGCGGCCATCAGCCGGCCCATGTGGTAGTTGAGGACCGGGTGCTCGGGCGACTTGCCCAGCCCCTTCTTGTACGACTCCTCGGCGTCCTTCGGGTGGCCGAGCTTCTCCTGGATCGAGCCGAGGGTGTCGAAGTACTCGCCGGGGAGCGAGTTCGGGTCGACCCTCTGGAGCAGCCCCTGGGCCAGCTCCAGCGCGGCCTTGCTCTGGCCGAGGTAGCTGTGCAAGATCCACGCCTTGTTGTTCACGGCCTCGACCACATTCGGCTGGGCGGCCAGGATCTTGTCGTACTCGGCCAGGGCGCGGGTCTGGAGGACCCGACCCTTGTCGGGGTCGACCTGGGCTTCGGACTGGGTCAGGAGCAGGTCGCCCAGGTTGAGCCGGGCGGCGGGGGAGTCGAGCTTCGCGGCGGCCATCTCGGCCCAGGGGAGGGCCAGGTCGATCTGGCCGGCCCGGGAGAAGCCGTTGGATACGGCGAGTATCCGCCCACCCTTGTCGTCCGCCCCGGCCGAGGTCTTCGCCAGGGCGATCGCCTGGTCGAGGTCCGCCTTGGGGGCGGGCTGCCCCTTGCCCCGGGGCTCGGCCAGGATCTGGATGGCCATCGTCAGGGCGTTGGCGTCGTCGGGATTGACCTTGAGGGCGTCCTTGAGGACGGCGACGGCCCTGGCCCGGTCGCCGCCCAGCATGTGGACGTCGGCGGTGAGGTAATAGGCGTCGGCGTAGTCGGGCCGGGCCTTGATCGCGGCGGCGAGCTTCTCCACGGCCCGGGCGCGGTTGGCCTGGACCTGCGAGGGGGTTCCGGACTGCGAGGCGATGGCGCGGGCCTCGACGAGCAGGGCGGCCATCCCGGTGGGGTTGTCGGGGTCGGCGTCGAGCAGGAACCGGGACTGGCGGAGCGCCTCGTCGGTCTGCCCGTTCCGGAGGCTGAGCCGGGCGAGCTGGAGCCGGGCCTCGGCGAGCCTGGGGTTCCTCGACAGGGCCTCGGCGTAGGCGGTGGCCGCCTCTCGGGGCTGCCCCTTCGACGCGAAGATCTGGGCCCGGAGCAGAGGGCCGACCGGCGAGCCCTTGGCCTGGGAGTCGATCTCCTGGGTCAAGGCCAGGGCCCGGGTGGTGTCCCCTCGGCGAAGCTCCAGCTCGCATTCGAGCTGGATGAAGGTCGGGTCGGCCTTGAATCGGCCCCGGTAGTCGTAGATGAGGGCGGCGACCTTCTCGTCGAGCCGCTTCGCCTCGGCGCGGTCGCCCTTGCGGGCGGCCTCGACCGACCGGCCGGCGATCATCCGGACGTGCGAGTTGGCGGCGAAGGCGTCGGTCGGGTCGTCCTTGACGATGTCGGCGGCCACCTTCTCGGCGGAGGCGAAATCCCCCTGCTCGGCCAGGATGTTCAGGAGCATCCGGCGGAACGGCCCCTTCGGGAAGGCCCTGGCCTTCTCCTCGACGAACGCCGCGCCGGCCTTGGGCCCCTGGGAGATGGTCAGGACCTTGGACTTGGCCTGGGTCAACTCGACCGACTCGGGCGACAGCTCCAGCCCCTTGTCGAGGACCACCAGGGCCCTCTGGAAGCCCTCGGATGTCGGCGGGGCGACCGACTCGACGGCGGCCATCATCAGGTAGAAGACGTCCGGGGCCTTCTTGCCGCCGGCGGTCGCGGCCTCGATGGCCTTCTTGATGGTCGCGATCGCCTCGGGGTGCCTGTTCGTCCGGGCGAGGATCTCGGCCCGGGTGACGACGGCGCCCGGATAGGCGGGGTCGGCCTTCAGGACCTCGTCGGAGAGCGCCAGGGCGGGCCCGTCTTCCTTGTTAAGCCGGTAGAAGGTCGCGGCCCGGACCCGCTCCTCGGATGTGGCGGGGGCCTTGGGATCGTTGAGCAGGGCGTTGATCTCGGACCGGGCGGCGGCCCATTCCTTCTTGGCCACCTGGGCGGCCACGAGCTGCCAGCGGATCGTCCGGGAGAGGCCGACGGTCGAGGGGTCCTTGAGCATCTCGCGGTAGCGGGCGATGGCCGAGTCGAGGTCGCCGCTCTCCAGGGCGATGCCGGCCAGGGCCGACTGCGAGGCGGTGACGAGCGAGAGGCCGGACTCGACCTCCTTGACCGAGTCGCCCTGGGCGAGGGCCTCGAAGACCCTGGACGCCCCCTCGGGGTCGGCCCGGCCGTCGAGCTGCGCCTTCCAGAACTGGACGATCTTGTTGTTCGGGTCCTTCTTCAGGGCCGCGTCGAAGAAGCCCGAGGCCGCCGGCAGGTCGTTCTTGGCCAGGGCGAGCTGGGCGTCGAGCAGGTCGCCCGTGGCGGCATCCTTCCACCGGGAGCGGATCTTGGCGATCGAGGCGGTGACGGCGTCGTAATCCTTGGCGGCCATCTCCAGGAGGGCGAGCTGGACCAGCGGGGCCGAATTCTCGGTCCTGTCGGCCAGGGAGGCGAGCAGGGCGCGGGCGTCGGCCGGCCGGTCGAGGTCCTGGGCCAGGATCTGGGCCCGCATCTGGACGGCGGGGACGCTGTCGGGGACCTTGGCGAGGAACTCGGTCAGGACCCGGTCGGCCTCCTCGGGCCGCTTCTCCTTGACCAGGATGGTGGCGTCGAGCACGGCCAGCTCGTAGCTCTCGGGATACTTGAGGCGGGCCGCGTCGAGCCGCTTGCGGGCCTCATCGTCGCGCTTCATCTCCTGGAGGGTGAGCACGGCGAGGTTCTCGGCCGAGGCGCCGGCCTTGTGATTCGAGACCATCCAGTCGATCCGCTTGAGGGCGTCGGCGGGCTGGCCGAGCATGATGCCGATCTGGGCCAGCCGGAGCTCGACGGCCGGGGTCGCGTCCTGGCCGTTGGCGAAGGCCAGGCGGTATTCCTCGACCGCCTTGCGGAGGTCGGCCGGCGACCGGCGGGCCTGATGGATCTCGCCGTTGAGCAGGTGCAGGGTCCCTTCGAGCGACCTGGACAGCCGGCCCTGCTTGACGTCCTCGATCATCCGGGCCACGATCGGCGCGGCGTCCTCGGGATAGCCGGCCTGGACGACCGACCACGCGGCCCAGATCAGGTACTGCGGCTCCAGGTTGCCGATCCGCTGGGCGAGCTGGAGGTACTGCCGGCCCATCGCCGGCTCGGAGTTGAGGATCAGGGCCACGCCGTAGCGGGCCTGGGCCTCGGCCAGGTGCGGGAGCTGGGTCGCGGCGGTCTTGAGGTGGCCGAGCGCCGACGACCGGAGCTTGACCTGCTCGGCCCGGGGCACCTCGCCGACCTGGGCGTCGACGACCATCCCGGCCTTCTCCAGATCGACGGCACCCTGGAAGAGGTGGCCGAGGGCCTGGAACTGGGCCTGCTTGCACTCCAGAAGGGCCTTGATGTGCGGGGCGGCGGCCTCATATCGCGCCTTGTCATTGAAATTCGCCAGGGACGCCTCGACGGCCAGGGCGTGGAGCCCCATCGCGGTCTCGGTCCCCGCCTGCTTCGAGGCGGCCGGCGACTTGAACGCCTGATTGACCACCACGAGGCTCCGGTCGCGATGGTCGCGGAACCGGAGATGGTCGGCATACGCGAGGTAGACGTTGAGGTCGGCGCCCCCCTTGACGTCCAGCGACTTCTGGAAGATCGTCTCGGCCGCCACGTCGAGGGCGTCCGCGTAAGCCTTGAGCTTTTCCCGGGCGGCGGGGCTCTCCTGCCCCCGGCGGATCAGCGACCGCTGGACCTCCTCGATCAGCAGGCTGATCCGGGCGATCCGGGTCGAGGGGATCTCGGGCTCGTTGGAGGCGGCGACCGCCTCTTTCGAGAGCGATTCGATCGGCCCGGAGAGGGCGGACAGATCGTCCGTCATCGAGACGTCCATGGCGCGGAGCTTGAGCAGGGCCATCCGGTCGAGCGGGTCGGCGTCGGCCGCCAGGGTCATCCCCCGGGCCTTCCTGAGCGACTCCTGCAACTGCGGCTTGTCGTTGGCCAGGTTGGCGACCCGGGCGGCGATCCACTCGGTCCGGGCCCGCCGAGGGGTCTCGGATTCGAGGGCCTTCAAGTGCCGGCGAATCTCCGGGACGTTGGGCGAGGGCCCGTCCAGCCCCTCGGCGGCCAGGACGAAATGGACGTCTCGGTTGGTCGGGTCGAGCGTGATCAGCTCTTTCGACACCCGAACCTGCTCCATGACGTCGTCCTGCCGGATCGCCTCGGCGAGCAGTCGCCGACGGGGCTCGGCCCGCTTCTTGCCGAAGTTGGCCGAGGAGGCCAGCGAGGTCAGGTAGAGGCCGCGAAGCTCGGCCTTCTTGTCGGCCGGGGCCTCGCGGGCCCATTCCTCGTAGAGGTCGGCCATCTCCTCGTGGATCAGGGCGTTCTTGCCGTCTTCCTTCAACGCCCGCTGATAGTCGGTCTTGGCTTTCTCGTATTGTTTAGCCTTGCGCTCGGTCCTGGCCCTGGCCAGGATGTCGGCGGTCCCGCGCGAGCCCATGACCGTGGCGATCGTCATCAGGCCGAAGAGGGCGACGACCACGAAGAGGCCGGAGAGGATCAAGAGGGGTTTCCATCGGACGGTCATCGGGCACGACTCCTGTAGCTCGTGGGGCCGGGGCTCGCGCGGCCGGGGTGATTCCCGAGGGCTCGACCATCCAGGTCAGGCCCGCGGACCGTCGGGGCGCGGCGAGGAAAACCGGGGGGAGGGGCGAGGTCTCGTCGCGAGTTGCCTCGGCCTGCCTTCCGTCGTCTGAGGGCGTCAGGCCGGCCCGGCGACCGCCCGCCGTCGGGAAGTGGCCGGGGACCGAGACGCCCCCTGCTTCGAGACTCGAAATCCCGGCCGGCCGACCGACAATG
>JAJYDH010000012.1 GCA_021777685.1 Planctomycetota bacterium
CCGGAGGCCGCCCGAATCGTCGATCCCGGCGGCGATGGCCTCGATCCATTCGGACCCAGCCTCGATCCGGACCGTCGAACCGACGAGCGTGTCGAGCTGGTTCCAGACCCGTGGTTGGTCGGCCCGATCGTCGGCCAGAGCGGCCAGGGGATATCGGAATCGGCCGAGGATGCCAACCAGGAGGGCGGCGATCGGGTCGCTCGAAGGGACGATCTCGGCCCATCCGGAGAGCGTCCCGGCCATCCTTCGGATCTCCTCGGGCGCGTCTTCGAGACGAGTCCGGACGTTCAGGCCGATCCCGACCAGGAGCCTCGGCCCGTGGGGCGACTCGGCCCGCTCGGGCAGGATTCCGCCGAGCTTGCGGCCCCCGACCTCGATGTCATTGGGCCAGCGAATCCCGGGACGGCAGCCCTGGTAGCGAGCCCGGATCGCGCCGACGACGCTCGCGGCGACCGTCAGCGAGATCCGCGATTCCTGGGCGAGCGTCAGTCCGATCGACCTGGGGTCGAGGATCACGGTCGCCGTCAGACTTCCCGAGTCGGACCACCAGCGATTCGAGCCCTGGCCCCGTCCCCGGGTCTGTCGGTCGGCCCGGACGAGCATCGGCAGGTCGAGCGGCCCCTCGGCGATGAGGGACCTCGCCAGGCCATTCGTCGACTCCGTCTCCTCGACGTGGAGGACGGAGCGAACGAACGGGAAATCGCGGTCGGCGTGCATGAAGGGGGCGCTCCGACTTCGTCTCAGGATCTCCCGGCCGATCACTTCCCGTCTTGGAGTGCGGGAGCTTGCTCCCGCTTTTCCCCGGGAGCTTGCTCCCGGGGGCGGACGCTGGACAGATCCGGGAGCAAGCTCCCTCCGAAAAAGCGGGAGCAAGCTCCCGCACTCCAAAAAACCTCATCCGGCATCCGGAAAGTGATCGAATCGACGATCCTTAATCTCCGTTCAGTCGGAGCAGAAGCTCACCGGTCTTGACCTGGCTCCCGACGGCGGCGATGACCTCGACCACGCGGCCGGGGCGCTCGGCGTAGAGGGTCGTCTCCATCTTCATGGCCTCGATCGAGAGCAATTTCTGGCCCTTGCGGACGGGGTCGCCCGCGACGACCGCGACGCCGACGACCAGGCCGGGCAGGGGGGCGGCAATCTGGTTGGGGTCGGAGGGGTCGGCCCTGGGCTTCTCGCGGACCGTCGAGGCGAGCGAGCGGTCGACGACCACGACCTCGCGGGGCTGGCCGTTCAGCTCGAAGAAGACGGTCCGCCGCCCCTCGGCGTGGGCCTCGCCGACGGTCAGGAGCTTGACGATCAGCGTCTTCCCGGGCTCGATCTCGACGAGATTCTCGGCGCCCGGCTCGGGGCCGAAGAAGAACAGCGGGGTCGGCAAGACCGACGTGTCGGCAAACGACCGTTCATGAGCGGCGAGGTCGGGGAAGACCCGGGGATAGATCAGGTAGCTGAGCGCGTCGCGCGCGTCGGCCGGGCGGCCGAGGAAGGCGGTCGCCTTGTCTCGGGCGGCTTCGAGGTCGGCCGGCGGCTGGTCCTTGCCCGGCCGCTCGGTGATGGCGGGCCGCCCCTTGAGGACCCGCTCCTGGAGGACCGGCGGGAAGCCGCCCGGCGGCTGGCCGAGCCGCCCCTCGAACAGCTCGACGACCGACTCGGGGAAGGCCAGCTCGCGAGCGGGGTCGACGGTGTCCTCGGGCGTCAGGTTGTTGGCGACGAGGAAAAGGGCCATGTCGCCGACGACCTTCGAGGTCGGAGTCACCTTGACGATGTCGCCGAAGAGGACGTTGACCTCGGCGTAGGCCTTGCAGACCTCCGGCCACCGCGAGGCCAGCCCCAGCGCCTTGGCCTGCTGGAACAGGTTCGTGTACTGGCCGCCGGGCATCTCGTAGGCGTAGACCTCGGCCGAGGGGGCCTTGAGCGCCGTCTCGAACGGCGAATACAGCGCCCGGACCTCTTCCCAGTACCGGCTCATCTCGATCAGGGCCGACGGATCGACGCCCGTCTCGCGGGGGGTGAACCGGAGCGACTCGACGATCGCGTTCAGGCTCGGCTGCGACGTCAGGCCGGACATCGACGACACGGCGCCGTCGGCGATGTCGAGCCCGACCTCGGCCCCCTTGAGCACGCTGGCCGCCTGCGCCCCGCCGACGTCGTGGGTGTGGAAGTGGATCGGCAGGCCGACCTCGTCGCGGAGGGTTTTGACCAGCAGCTCGGCCGCGAACGGCTTGCAGAGGCCGGCCATGTCCTTGATCGCGATCAGGTTCGCCCCGCGCTTCTCCAGCTCCTTCGCGAGATTGACGTAATAGTGAAGGGTGTACTTGGTCCGGGAGGGGTCGAGGATGTCGCCGGTGTAGCAGATCGCCGCCTCGCAGAGCGAGCCCGACTGGCGGACGGCGTCGAGGGCGATCTCCATGTTCGGGATCCAGTTCAGGGCGTCGAAGACCCGGAACAGGTCCATCCCGGCGTCGGCCGCCTCCTTGACGAAGGCCCGGACCAGGTTGTCGGGATAGCTGGTGTAGCCGACGACGTTCGAGCCCCGGAGGAGCATCTGGAAGAGGATGTTGGGGACCTTCTCGCGGAGTTGCGACAGGCGGTCCCAGGGGTCTTCCTTGAGGAACCGCATCGAGGTATCGAACGTGGCGCCCCCCCACATCTCCATCGAGAAGATCTTCGGGCAGAGCCGGCCGTAGGCGTCGGCCACGCGGAGCATGTCGCGGGTCCGCACGCGGGTCGCCAGGAGCGACTGGTGGGCGTCGCGGAACGTGGTGTCGGTCAGGAGCAGCGGCTTCTGGTCGCGAATCCACTTCGAGAAGCCCTCGGCCCCGAGCTTCTTGAAGACCTGGCGCGACCCTTCGGGGGGCGCGGAGGTGTGGTCGAACGCCGGCGGGGCGGGCTCGACCCGGCTGGCCCCCTCGGACGTCCGGGTCACGCCGGGGAAGCCGTTGACGACGACCTCGGCCATGAACGTGAGGAGCTTGGTCGCCCGGTCCTGCGTGACCGGGAACTGGAACAGCTCGGGCGTCTCGTCGAGGAACCGGGTCGTGGTCCGGCCTTCGAGGAAGTCGGAGTGCTCGATGACGTTGAGCAGGAACGGGACGTTCGTCTTGACCCCCCGGACTCGGAATTCGCGGAGGGCCCGCTCCATCCGCCGGGCGGCGTCGACGAACCGCCGGCCGCCGGCGCAGACCTTGACAAGGAGCGAGTCGTAGAACGGCGTGATGATCGCGCCCGTAGTGGCCAGGCCGCCGTCGAGCCGGAGGCCGAGGCCGCCGGGGGAGCGATAATGGGTGATCTTGCCGTAGTCGGGCGTGAACTTGTTCTCGGGGTCCTCGGTCGTGATCCGGCACTGGAAGGCGAACCCCTGCGCGTGGACGGCGTCCTGGTCGGGCAGGTTGATCTCGGGGTCGCCCAGCTCGGCCCCCTGGGTGATCAGGATCTGGCTCTTGATGAGGTCGACGCCCGTGATCATCTCGGTGACGGTGTGCTCGACCTGGATGCGCGGGTTGACCTCGATGAAGTAGAACCGCGAGGCGTCCGTGTCATAGAGGAACTCGACGGTCCCCGCGTTGTCGTACCCGACGTGGGAGGCGAGGCGGACGGCCGAGTCGCACAGTTCCTGCCTGATGGCCGGGTCGAGGTTGGGCGCGGGGGCGATCTCGATGACCTTCTGATGCCTGCGCTGGATCGAGCAGTCGCGTTCGAACAGATGGACGAGGTGGCCGTGCCGGTCGCCGAGGATCTGGACCTCCAGGTGTCGCGCCCGCTTGATGAACTTTTCGAGGAAGACATCCGGCACGCCGAACGCCGCGCCGGCCTCGCGGCGGGCCTGGTCGATGGCGTCGTCGAGCCCGTCGGCCGACTCGACCACCCGCATCCCCCGGCCTCCGCCGCCCATCGACGCCTTGACGATCACGGGATAGCCCAGCGACCCGGCCAGGGCGTGGGCCTCGGCCCCGGACGTGACCGGGTTGTCGCTCCCGCCCAGGACCGGCACGCCGGCCTCGACGGCGAGCTTGCGGGCGGCGACCTTGTCGCCGAGCCGGTCGAGCAATTCGGGCCGAGGGCCGACGAAGGCGATCCCGGCGCCCTCGCAGGCGCGGGCGAAGTCGGCGTTTTCCGAGAGGAACCCATAGCCGGGATGGATCGCGTCGACGCCCTTCTCGCGGGCGAGCTGGACGATCGCCTCGATGTTCAGATAGCTCCGGATCGGCTCGCCAGGCTTGCCGATCGGATACGCCTCGTCGGCCTTGAGCCGGTGCATCGCGAACCGGTCTTCGTGCGAGTAGATCGCCACGGTCCGGATGCCCAGCTCGTGCGCCGAGCGGAAGACCCGGATGGCGATCTCGCCCCGGTTGGCCACCAACAGCTTGCGGATCTCGGACATGAAACCATCCCGGAGCGGGGGAATTGCGGGTCGAAATCAGATCCCGGCAAACAGATCGATCAAGGCACAGGAGAAGCCGGGCAGGACGTCCTCCCCGTCTAAGGAGTCGCCTTCGCCCAGGCGGAGCGAGGAAGGGCCCTGGTGAAAAACGTAAACTTGCTTTGTCGAGGGATAGATCATCCAGGCCAGGGGAACGCCAGCCCGGAGGAAATCGGTAAGGCGTTGCTCGACGTTCTCGGCCTTGTCGTTGGGTGAGACGACTTCGACGACCAAGTCGGGCACGACGTCAACGTATCCTCGCGGGACCTTGTTGCCGGGAAGACGACCGCTTCGGATGAACGACACATCGGGGAACCGGACGAGTTTCGGCCTGTCGGCGAAGATCTGGTAACCGCAATGGCCAGAGAAGCAGAATCCGAGCTTCCCGGAGGAGAATGCCTCGATCATCCTGATCAGGATGACCATGATCTGGTCGGCCTCGGCTCCCATGCGCGGTTTCTCCACCGGATGACCGTCGTCGATCTCGTAGTAGTAGCAATGGTCGGACGAGATTCCGGTATCCAGGAAGGGTTCGATCATCTCGGTCGCGGTGGCCATCGGCTTGGGCTCCTCGATTCCAAGTATTGTTCGACGTCAGGATACCACATCCAGCCCCGATCTCCCGCCCGGCCGGCTCACTCCTCGGCAACGACCGGGTTCTCCAGCCGGCCGATGCCCTCGATCTCCGCCACCACGACGTCGCCGGGCCTGAGGTAAACCCCGGTCGACGAGCCGACGCCCGAGGGGGTGCCGGTCGAGATCAGGTCGCCGGGCTCCAGGGTCACGAATCGGGAGATGAACGAGATCACGGCGGCGACCGGGAAGATCATCTGGCCGGTGCTCCCGTCCTGCCTCGTCTCTCCGTTGACCGTCAGGCGGATCGGCAGGGACTGTGGGTCGGGCAGGGCGTCGGCCGAGAGCACGCAGGGGCCGACCGGGCAGAACGTGTCGTGCCACTTGCCGTGGAGCCAGTCGAAGAACTTGTCCCGTTCGCGAGGCTTCCGCCCCGGGTTGGGCTGATATTTGCGGTCGGTGATGTCGTTGACGACCGTGTAGCCGGCCACGTAAGCGAGCGCATCGGCCTCCTCGACGTCGCGGCACCGGCGACCGATCACCACGCCCAGCTCGGCCTCGAAGTCGACGTGATCGGGCGAGGCCCGGGGGATGCGGATGGTCCCGCCCGGGTGGTTGAGCGTGGTCGAGGGGGGCTTCATGAAGACGTACGGGAACGTCTCGGCTCGCTCGACCGCCGTGCCGCCCCGCTCGATGACGTGCGCGGCGTAGTTGCCGGCGAGGAGCAGGATCTTGGGCGGCCGGGGGATCGGGACGAGGAGGGCGACGTCCTCGGACGGGACGGCCAGTTCGGCCAGCCGCCCGTCGTCCAGCCCTTCGACCCAGCGTGCCAGTTCCCGACCCGCGAGCCGGGCCGGGCCGTCGGGCGGGAGGAAGTCGAGCAGGTCGTCGGTCGGGGGCAGGAGCAATTCGGCGCCGACTTCCTCGGCGTACATCTCGGCGGCCTGCTGGATCGGGATGATCCGATCGTCCCGATAGAAGCCGACCAGCTCAATGTCGTCGAGGTTGAAGCGGCACAGTCGCATGTCCGACGCTCCTCGGAGGTTCGCCTCGCCTCGGACGGGATGGGAAGGCAGGGCCTCGCACTCGCACTCGCGAGCGAACACGATACCGCGAACCGGGTCGATTCACAATCGAGCCGCGTCGCCCCGGGCGGTCCGCCGAACGGCTTCCACGAGTCGCGCATCCTCGGCCTCGAAGACCGCGCGGAGGTCGAACAGGACCGCCCCTCCCTGGACCCTAACCACGACGGCGGGCTCGCCAAGCCTGAGGGACCGTGCCCAGGCCCCCTCGGAGGGCGAGGACGCCGGGAAGGGGGGGCCGACCCGGACGGCGGCGCTCGGGATCGGGTCGAGCGGGGCGCTCCCGCCTCCGAGGTAGGCGGCCGACTCGACGGCCGACGCATCGAGCCCGAACTCGGATCGGAACGTCCCGGCCAGCCGCGCGGCCCGCCCCAGCAAGTCGGCCGGCCTGGCGTCCAGGAAGGCCCAGAGCGGGAGCCGCGAGCCGGCTCGGGCCGGGTCGAGGGCCAGGCGGAGCGTCGCTTCGAGCGCGGCGAGGGTCATCTTGTCGACCCTGAACGCCCGCATCAGCGGATCGCGGCGGACGGGCTCGATCGCCTCGCGAGACCCGACCAGGATGCCGCACTGGGGGCCTCCCAGGAGCTTATCCCCCGAGAAGAGGACGAGGTCGGCGCCGGCGGCCAGCCCCTCGGCGGCGGTCGGCTCTCCCCGGACCCGGGGCGGGAGCCCGGGGGCGAGCGCGCCCGAACCGATGTCGTCGATCGTCCAGAGGTCACGTTCGGCCCCGAGGCGGGCCAGTTCGGCGATCCCGACGGACTCGGCGAAGCCGACGACCCGATAGTTGCTCGGGTGGACCCGGAGCAACGCCGCGGTCTCGGGGCCGATGGCCCGGGCGTAATCGTCCAGCCTCGTCTTGTTGGTCGTGCCGACCTCGACCAGGCGGGCGCCCGAGGACTCGATGATCTCCGGGAGCCGGAAGCTCCCGCCGATCTCGACGAGCTGCCCGCGCGAGACGATGACCTCGCGGCCGGCGGCGAGGGCCTTGACGGCGAGGACCGTGGCCGCCGCGTTGTTGTTGACGACGGCGGCGGCCTCGGCGCCCGTCAAGGAGACCAGGAGCGACTCGACGCCGTCGGTCCTCCGCCCCCGCTCGCCGGATTCCAGGTCGAATTCGAGGTTGCAGTAGCCCCGGACCACGCGGTCGACCGCCTCGGCGGCCTCGGCGGCGAGCGGGGCCCGGCCGAGGCCGGTGTTAAGGAGGATGCCGGTGGCGTTGATGACGGGGCGAAGCCTGGGACGTTCGCCGATCAGGGACGCCTCGGCCAGCCGCCCCAGCGTCTCGACGTCGACCGGATGATCCCGCCCTCCGGCCAGGGCCTCGCGGGCCCGGTCGATCGTCGTTCGGACGGCCCGGACGGTCGCCCCTCGGCCCTCCGAGGCGATCATCCCCGCCAGGCCGGGCCAGTCGAGGACCGCGTGGACCGGCGGCAGGCGGCGACGGGCGGGATCGCTCACGATCGGGCCTCCTCCTCGACGGGTTCCGGCGAGCGAGCACGGTCGCCGAGGGTCCGGGCGTCCCCTTCGCGGCAGGTCCAGCCGATCCGGTCGAGGTACTCGCCGATCGGCACGGCGAACTTCCGCGAGGTCCCCAGCAGGTCGCGGATCTCGGCCATCGTCATCACGCCTCCCCCCGACAGACGATCGAAGACCCGCCGGCGCATCTCGGCCTCGGCGTCGCGGTCGAGGTAGAACCCCGGCGCGATCTCGACGATCTGCTCCTCGTCGACCAGCAGGGCGAGCAATTCGGCGACCGCCGAGGCCCGGGCTCCCGCCTTGGCCGACCACTCCGAGGGGTCGGGAGGCGAGAAACCGCCCGCGCGATAGGCCCCGGCGATCTCGCGTTTGAGCTTCTTCTCCGCCTGGCTCAACCTCGGCTCGTGCCCGGCGAGGGCGACCGTCCGGCCGTCGGCGACCACCCGGCCGCTCGCGTGCAGGCGGTCGATCAGCGTCGAGACGAGCGAGGCATCATCCAGGTCGGCCAGGGCCGAGGCGACGCGGGCCCTCGCGATCCCCGAATGGCGGGGGCTCGCCTCGTGCAGACGGCCCAGGGCCCGGAGGATTCGGTCCTCCAGATCGGCCACGACCTCGGCGAGCACGATCGCCGACCTCCTCGGGCCGATCGCCAGTTCGACCAGGGCTCCGGATCGTTTCAGGGATTCGATGGCCGGTCCGACGTCGCCGAGCGGGATGCCCGCGTCGCGTGCGAGCGTCTTCTCGGTCCAGCCGGCCAGTCGGGCCGAGGCCAGCGCCGAGGCGACCCGGGTCGAGGGATCGGCGGAGCCGAGCCGCCTCAATCGGTCGACCTCGCGGACGTCGCGCCGGCGGATGCGCCTCGTCGCCGACGGCTGGAGCACCCGTCCCCCGCCCAAGGTGCTCGGCGGGCTCTCCTCGCGGATCACGAACGGCTGGCCGTGGACGCTCGCGACCGGCTCGGCCAGGAAGAGCTGGGCGAGGCCGGTCGACGACGGTTCCAGTTCATTCCCTCCGAGAAGCGAGAGCGAAGCCGAAACCTCGGCCGTGCCGAGATGGACGCGATATCGTCCCCGATGGCGGAGCGGCCTGGCCGCGTCGTCGGAGGCCAGGACCTCGACCGAGAGGATGCGCGAGGCCGTCAGGTAGCCGGGCGAGGCCAGCTCGTGACCCCGGCGGATCTCCGAGTGATGCACGCCTCCCAGGTTGATCGCCGCGCGGGCACCCCGGCCGACCTTCTCGACCGGCCGGTCGTGCCGGTGGAGCCCCCGGACCCGGACGCGTCGACCTTCCGGGAGCCATTCCAGCTCGTCGCCGACGGTCGCCTCGCCCGAGGCGACCGTCCCCGTGACGATCGTGCCCCGGCCCGCCACGGTGAACGATCGGTCGATCGCCATCCGGAAGACTCCCGAGTCGGCGCGGGCCGGGGCCGAGTCGCAGAGCCGGGCGAGGCTTTCCTTCAGGGCGTCGATCCCGAGGCCGGTGGCCGCCGAGGTCCGGACGACCTCGGCCGACTCCAGGAACGTCCCCGCGACCAGGGCCCGGACGTCCTCCTCGACGAGGTCGAGCCACGACGGGTCGACGAGGTCGCACTTGGTCAGCGCGACCAGGCCGCCGGAGAGGCCGAGGAGCCGGAGGATTTCCAGGTGCTCGCGAGTCTGGGGCATGACCGAATCGTCCGCCGCGACGATCAGCATGGCCAGGTCGAGCCCCGAGGCCCCCGCCAGCATGTTCCGGATGAACCGCTCGTGCCCCGGGACGTCGACCATCGCCAGGCGACGATCGCCGAGTTCGAGGGCCGCGAAGCCGAGGTCGATCGTGATCCCTCGCCGCTTCTCGGCCGGCAGGCGGTCGGTGTCGACCCCCGTCAGGGCCCGGACCAGGGCGGTCTTGCCGTGGTCGATGTGGCCCGCGGTGCCGATCACAAGGTCCCGAGGCCCCGGCATGACGCGATCCGCCTTCCTTGCTCAGGTTCTCGGGACATCGTAAGAGATCGCGGCGGAGATCGCGAGGGCCGAGGGGCAGAACCGCGAATCCGGCTTGACCGCGGGCGGAGGACGGTTGATACTGTGTCGCGCATGGATCGCGATGCACCGGGTTTCAGGGAGGACGTCGACCAATGGCAACTCGAGACCGGATCGGCGGTGCTGATCATCAGCCCGACTTGCCGCGACGACATCCCCTCAAGGCCGCCCGGAGCACCCCTCCTCACCCCTCGAAGCTCTCGCCGGAAGCCCATCGGGCGCATTTCGAGAGCCGGGGCGTCCCCTCCTACTCAGGTCGTCCTCCTCGCCCCGACGCCGGGCTGAATCCGGACCGGCCGGGCGCTCGTCCGCATCCTCGACCCGCCGGGCTTTGACCACTCCAGGCCACCGGCCGCGATTTCTCCCCCCATCCCGGATCGGCTGTCCCGGTCGAACATCGAATCAGGTCGATGAGGATTGTCCGACCCATGCTGAATTCCAACGCCTACCTCCTGATCTTCGCCGTCGCCTTCATGGGGTGCGTCCTGGTCACGCCGCTGGTGACCCGCGTCGCGACCTGGCTCGGCGCGATCGACCGCCCCGACCAGTTCCGCCGGATTCACAAGGGGGCCACGCCCCGGCTGGGCGGGCTCGGGCTGGCCTTCGCCCTGACGGGGGGGATCGCCGTCGCGGCGATGGGGGGCTATTTCCAGGATTGGGCGGATTATCACCGCTGGCTGGGCTCGCTCCTGCCGATCGGCCTGGCCTCGGTCATCATCCTGGCCGTCGGCGTCGCGGACGACACCCGCGAGATGAGGCCCCGGCTCAAGCTCCTGGGGCAGACCTCGGCGGTCCTGGTGCTCTATTTCGGCGGCATCCGGATCGACTCGGTGACGCTCCTGGGCCAGACGCTCCCGCTCGACAGCCCCTCGGTGTCGGTCCCTCTCTGGGGTCTCGGCGCCCCGATCGCGATCCCGGGCCTGGTCGCGACGATGCTGTGGTTCCTGGCCTGCATGAACATCTGGAACCTGATCGACGGGATGGACGGGCTGGCCTCGGGCGTCGGCCTGCTGGTCAGCGGGACGCTGGCGCTGGTGGCGATCTGGCTGGAGAACCCGACCGTCGCGATCCTGGCCGCGGCGCTGGCGGGCGGCCTGGCGGGGTTCCTCCTTTATAACTGGCATCCGGCGTGCATCTTCCTGGGGGACAGCGGCAGTTTGCTGATCGGCCTGCTGATCGGCGTGGTCGGCGTGCAGGGGTCGATCAAGGAAGGCGCGACGATCTCGATCCTGTTCCCGATCCTGGCGATGGGGCTGCCGATCACCGACACGGCGATGGCGATCTTCCGCCGATGGGTCCGGAACCTGCCGCTCTCCTCGGCCGACCGGCGGCACATCCACCACCTGCTGATCGGCCTGGGGCTGAACCCCCGGCAGGCGGCGGGGCTGCTCTATTGCTTCTCGGCGGGGCTCTGCGGCGTGGTCCTGCTGGGCGTGGTCTTCAAGAACGAGGCGCTGGCGCTGGTGATGGGGCTCTCGGGCTGCGCCGCGTTCCTGCTGATCCTGACCAGCCGCCGCGACGAGCTGGCGACGCTCCGGGCCGACTTCGCCTCGCGGATGATCCGGGGCCGGCAGGAGCGGTTCGCGGCCAAGGTGACGTGGGAGGCGATCCAGCGGATCGAGCTCAGCGATTCGGTCGAGGGGATCTGGGCCATCATGAGGGCCGCGACGTTCAAGCTGGGCTGCGACCGCTTCCGCCTGACCTGCCGGCGCGATGGGCTGGCGATCTTCGACGGCGAGGACGGGAATCAAGACCCCGGCATCGACGACGGGCTGTCGGGACCGACGGCCACTTTCCGACTTTCAAGTGGGCGGGACTTGCTCTTGCAGGTCTCGCTCCGCCAGACCGCGGAGTCGGACCTGGCGGCGGACATCGCGTTCCGGTTCATGCAGCGGCTCTCGCTGGCCTCGGCCGAGCGACTGGAGCGGCTGTACTCGAAGGCCCCGGCCTCCGAGGTCGGGCCGGGGCGGATGCCGGCCGGGACGGCCCGCGATTCGTCGGACGGGTCGGTCCCGTCGGCCCTGATCTCCCCCCGGATCGAACCGGCCTCGGCCGCCTCGGGCGCGGCGACCCTGGAGTTGGCCTCGATGCCCTCCGCCCGCCCGCCGATGGGCTGGCTCCGGGACATCCTGGGCCGGACCTCGACCGCGACGGCCCCGGCCCGATCGCTCGGAGAAGAATGACCGGAGACGCTTGATCCATGGATGGAATTCAACCGTATGCGGGGGGCCCTCGCCCCCTCGTCGCCGCCGTCCACCCGCCCGCATCCTCCGCGTCGGCGGCCAAGACGCCCTCGGATTATCTCCGGGCCGTCCGCCGGCGGATCTGGCTGGTCCTGGCCGTGGCGATCCCCCTCGCGACCCTCGGCACCCTGCACGTCCTGAGGATGCAGCCGGTCTACTCGGTCTCGGCCTCGATCGAGATCAAGCAGCCCCGGGTCGACCCGACCATCCGCGACCTCATCGCCCGGGGCGGCGTCGGAGCCGGCGAGGGCACCGACGAGAAGTACATCCCCAACACCCTGGCCCTGCTCAACAGCAAGAGCCTGGCCGAGGAGGTGGTCAACGACCCCGCGCTCGGCCTGCCCGCCTCGGAAGGGGATGCGGCCGAGCTGATGGCCAAGGTCAAATATCGCCAGATCCCCCAGTCGAACTTCTACACGATCTCGCTCGAAGGCCGCGACCCCGACCGGATCACCCGGACTCTCAACTTCCTGCTGAACCGGTTCCGGACCCGGACCGACACCGAGAGCCGCGACGCCAGCGGCCAGGCCGCGACCCAGGCGTCCGCGACGATGACCACCTACCTCAACCAGTTGAGGGCGATCGAGGACGACCTGACCAATCACATCCGCAACAGCTCCAGCCTCGCCCCCGGCGGCACGAACCTCAAGCTGGCCGAATACGAGACCTTGCGCCAGAAGCTGTTCTTCGAGCGGCAGCAGGCGACCGGCCTGGAACGCGAGGCCCAGCTCGCCACGACCAGGCCCAACCTCCCCTCCGGGATGAACCCCACCCGGGCCGACGGCGTCGGCAAGCTGGAAGCGGCCAAGAAGAACCTCCTCAAGCGGCTCGCCCAGGCCGAGAGGCTCTCCCGAGACCCGAACGACCCGGCGATCGCCATGGCAAAACGGGAGCTGAAGGAGGTCGAGGACGACCTGGCCCAACTCCAGGGCTCCGACGAGGTGGGGGGGCCCGAGCCGCCGACGGCCGCCCAGGTCTACGAGACGATCCTGACCGACGCCCTTGGCGAGATCCGCGCGACCGAGGGGCAGGTCGCCGGGGCCCTGGTCGAGGCGAGGGAGGCGATGCCCGAGTATCACAAGTACACCACCCTGATGAGCGAGCGGGAGCAGAAGTTCCGCCAGGTGGCCGAGCTGAAGGAACGGCTCGCCGCGTTCAGCATGCTCTCGGCCACGCAGAAGGCCCCCGTCCGGATCATCGACGACGCCACCGAGCCGACCTCGCCGCTCCGGCCCAATCGCTCGGCGTACATCGCGGGGCTGATCGTCTTCAGCCTGGCCCTCGGCCTGGGGCTGGTCTGCTTCCTGGAGCACATCGACCACTCGGTCAAGGTGCCCGAGCATCTGACCGCCGGCCTGAGCCTGCCCCTCTTCGGCGTCGTCCCCCGGATGCTCCGGAACGCCCGGAACCACCGAGGAGGACACCTCTGGACGCCCGGCATCCCCGACTCGGTCGAGGCCGACGCCTACCGGAACCTCCGGGCCAGCCTCCTCGGGGCGAGCCTGGGCTCCAGGCCGATGGTCACGCTGCTCGTCACCAGCGCCAAGGCGGGGGAGGGCAAGAGCACGACGGCGCTCAACCTCGCCGCGACCTGCGCCAGGGCCGGCGAGCGGACCCTGCTGATGGACGTGGACCTCCGCCGGCCGAGCCTCGACGACGTCTTCCACCGGGCCGAGGGGACCGGCCTGGTCGACGTGCTCCGGGGCGACCTCCCCTGGCAGCGGACGGTCGTGCAGACCGACCTGCCGAACCTCGACTTCCTGCCGACCGGCGACACCCGGGACGTCCCGATCGAGGTCCTGGGCAGCCTGGAACTGCGCCAGCTCCTGATCTCGCTCTCGGAGCACCACTACGACCGCGTGATCCTCGACGGCCCGGCCGTGCTGGGGCTGGCCGACTGCCGGATGCTGGGCCGGATCGTCGACGCGGCGGTGATGGTCGTGCGGTCGGGCTCGCAGGAACTCCGCCCGCTCCAGCGGGCCAAGACGATGCTCGAACAGTCTCAGGTCCACATCGCGGGGGTCGTGTTCAACGGCCTGAGCGAGGACTTCCAGAACTGGTCGAGCTACGGCCCGAACCCGCTCCTCGAATCCTCGACCGACTTCGCGAACGCTCGCCCCGCCGGGGCGTCGCGAGGGCTGGACGCACACCCCTCCCGGGCCGCCGCGCTGATGGCGGGCGCCCCGGTCGAGGCCTGAGCCGGAGGCGCCTCGGTGCTGACACTGCGAATCAAACTGGCGAACGGCCTGGATCGGCTCCTGGCGCTGTCCCTCGCCTCGCTCCTCCTGGGCACCTCGCTGGCCTTCGGCGGCGTGGTCTGGTGGGCCCGGCTCGCGGTCGCCGGCCTGAGCTTCGCGATGGTCCTGGCCTGGCTGGCGAGGGTCGCGATCGTCGGCCCCTGGCGCGTGCTCAAGAGCCCGATCACCGCCCTGGTGGCGATGGCCCTCGGCCTGGCGATCGTCCAGCTCTTGCCGCTGCCGGCGTCCGTGGTCGAGCGGGTCTCGCCCCGGTCGATGGCGGTCAACTCGCTCGGCCTGATCCCCGAGCAGGTGCTCCTGGACGACCCGACCGCCGAGCTTCCGCCGCCGTTCCTGGCCCGATCGCCGCTCTCGCTCGACCGCCCGGCCACGCTCCGATGGCTGGTCGGGGCCTCGGCCTGCCTGGCGGTCTTCGTGGTGGCCTCGCATTATTCGGACCGCTACCGCAAGGCCCAGGCGATCTGGGGGAGCGTGGCGGCGGCCTTCTTCGTCAACGCGGTGATCGGCGGCGTTCAGGTCGCCAACCATTCGAGCGGCCTCTACGGGATGTTCACGCCCGGGGCGTCGCCCGCCTGGGGGCCGACGCTCGACGACGCGATGAACGCCCCGTCGATGATGCTGCTCCGGCCGGTGGGCGAGGCGAAGCCCGGCCGATCCGCCCTGGCGGCGGCCCGTCCCGACCGCCCGTTCCTGGTCGGCAGCCTGATGGGCGGACCCGGGGCCTTCCTCGCCCTGGGCAGCCTGGCGCTGCCGCTGGCCTTCGGCCTCATGCTCCAGATGATGTCGCCGAGGGGGCTCCGCGAGGGCTTGCTGGCCCGGCTCCGCGACTCGGGGCAGGGGAGCCTGGTCGTCCTGATGCTCGGCCTGATCGTGGCCGGCGCCGCGCTGGTCGGGGTGATGGCCGGCCCGATTCCGAGCCTGGTCTTCGCGCTGGGGCTCTCGATCGTCGGCGTGGCCGGCACCTGGTCCTCGGGCCTCCGTAAGACCGGCCTGGCGACCACAATACTCGTGCTGGGCGCCCTCGGCGGGGGGGTGGCCGTCGCCGACCGCTCGAACCGGGAGTCGGACGGACGTTCCGCGCTGCCCCGGATCGACTGGGACGGGGCCCGGGCCACCTGGGCCGAGTCTCTGCCGATCCTCCGCGACTTCCCGGCCTTCGGGACGGGACTGGGCACCTTCCCGGCGGTCCATCCTTACTACAAGTCTCGCGACGGGGCCCGGAACACGGCGATGAGCAGCCTCCTGCAATGGACCGTCGAGTCGGGGGCGATCGGCCTCGGACTGCTGGCGACCGCCGGACTCTGGTGCCTGATCCGGCTCCCGGGGGCGATCCGCCGGGTCGGGACGGCCGACCGGGCGCTGGCGTTCGGGCTGGTCGGGTCGCTCGTCTGCTTCGGGCTTTTCTCGGCGATCCACTGGACCGTCGAGCTGCCGGCCATCGCGCTGGCCGCCTCGGCGGTGGCGGGGACCGCCAACCGCTGGCTGGCCGGCGGCACCGACCTGTTCGTGGACCGCGGCTGAACACTTCCCAGGACACGCACCAGGAGGAGGCCCCACCGTGTCAGCTACCCGGGTCTCTCGACCGAAGATCGTCGTCAAGCCAGCAGGAGATCCCGACCCGATGCCGGAAGCCACATTCCTGCAGATCCAGGGTCGGGGCGACTCCGCATACCGGATGATCGAGCTGCCGTTCGGCCCGGTCCGGATCGGCCGAGGGGGGCACTGCGAGGTCCGCCTGCCCGAGGCCGACCTCGGCGACGTCCAGTGCATGCTCCGTCGGCGGGGGAACACCTGGCACTTCCAGCCGGTCGGCCCGCCCGGGCACGTCTGGATCGACGGCCGTCCCGCCGACCAGCAACGCCCCCTGACCCTCGGCGTGCCGTTCCGGGTGGGGGACCACTGGCTGACCCTCCGCCCGGCCGACAGCGCGGTCAACGACTGGGGGTCGTTCGAGTCGCCGATCACCATCGAGCCCGAGGCCGCCGGCCCCGTCGACGAGCCGACCCCCTCCGCCCCGAAGCCCTCGCCCGAACGGCCGGGCGACGCCGCGCCGGCCGAGGGCGACGAGGAGAGGCTCCGACGCTGGCAGGCCCGGCTGGAACAGCGCGAGCGCTGGCTCAAGGACCGCCAGGACGAACGACGCTGGGAGGCCCGTTGGAAGGCGGCGGGCGAGACGATCCGGGCGAGGTCGGCCCCGATCCCGTCGGCCGGGCATCCGACCTCGCGTACGACCACCGCCCCCCCGGCCGCCCCGACCCGGCCGACGCCCAGGCCGCAGCATGCCCCGCCGGTCGCCCGGATCATCGAGCCCAGGTCCACCGAGCCGCTCCGACGGGTCGCCGAGCCGTCGATGAGGCCCGCCGCCCCCCGGGTCCCCGTCCGGCCGATGCCCGAGGTTCCCGCGCCGACGCCCAGGCCCGTCGTGGTCCCGAAGGTCCGGGTGACGGTCAAGCCGGCCCCGACCGACCTCACCTCGGAGCCGATCGCCCGGCCGGAATCAGCTCCGACCTCCCGGGCGCTGGTCGCCCTCCCGACGACGCACGTCGACTGGTCGATCGCACGGGTCGCGACCTCCGAGGAGATCCCAGCACCGGCCATCCCGTCGGCGATCGAGGCCGAGACCGAGGCGGCAAGCCCCGAGGTCGAGCCGATCTCCGCCGTCGAGGCCCGGGTCGCCCAGGCCGAACCCGTCGAGGGATCGGAGCAGACCGGGCCGACGGAGCCCGAGCCGGCGACCGGGGTCTTTGTCGAGGTCCTCGATCCGGAAATCCCCGACGAACCCATCCTCGGCGAGGCCGAAGCCGAAGCCGAGACCGCGAGCGTCCCGCCGCTGATCGAGTCGTCGGGCTGGATCGAGGAGCTCTCGGCGCCGGCCGCCCAGGCCGCCGTGGCCGCCCGGATCGCCGACGATCCGGAATCGGCCCTCTTGTCCACGCCGTCGGACCAGTCGATCCCCGCGACCACCGACCCCGAACCCGTCGCGCCGATGGTCCCCGAGCCGACGTGGCCCGAGCCTCCGGCGCGACAGATCCCCGCCAGGGACGCCGAGGCCAATCCCGAATGGCCGAGCGCCCGGGCCATCTTCGCCGCCCAGGGCCGGCGTCCGCTCCCCTCGACCGCACCATCGAGGCCCGAGAAGGCGAAGGGCCGTCGACGACGGGCCGCCGAGCCGGAGCCGACCGACTCGATCGCCCCTTCGCAGTGGACGATGCCGCTCTGGCTCGGCTGGTTCCCGGCCCTGTTCGTCGCCGTGCTCTTCGGCGCCGGCGGCGTGGCCCTGGCCTACGGGTGGGCCGTCGAGTCGAACGCGGCCAATTTCGCCATGAGCCTGGCCCTCCGCGACGAGAAGGCGACCGCCCCGCCCATTGACGTTTCGTCGGTGCCCCAGGGCGGCTGGTGGCTCTCGAACGCCTCGCACCTGGCGGCCTGGGCGATGGCCCTGGAGCGTTCGGCCGACGGCCAGGACCATTCGGAAGACGTCCGGGGCCTGCTCGAAGCTTCGAGGAGCGTCTCGCAGCTCGCCGCTCGGGCCCGGTTCGTCCTGGAGCCGGCCGAGGCCGCCGAGGGCGCGGCGCCGGGCGACCTCTCTCACCTGGGACGCCCTCGCGACGTCGTCACCCTGGTCTGGACCGCCCGACGGCTCCGCAAGGCGGGCAAGCCCGACGCCTCGCTCCGGGCCTATCGATCGGCGATGGAGATCGCCTCGAAGGCCGTCTTCGACGGCGCGGACCTCCCCGCCTTCGACGAGGACCCGCAGGTCCGCCGCTACGGACTCCCGCGCGAGGCGCTGGTCGGGCTGGTCGCCCGGGACATGGCCCAGGCGGGCGACTGGACATTCGAGCAATGGACCGAGGCCCTCCCGCCCTCGGCCCTGGCGAGCCTGGTCGCCTCGCGGGTCCTCGCCAAGGGGGACCGCCGGGCCGATGCCGACCGCCTGGCCGATCGGGCGATCAAGCAGGCCGAGGAGCCGACCCCGCCCGGTTTCGACCCCGCCGAGCAGCGAGCGGCCGGCGCCGAGGCCCTGGCCTACCGGAGGCGGTGGACCGACGCCGCCGAGCAATATCGCCGGGCCATCGACCTGACCGAGGACGACTCGACCCGCCGGATGTGGTGGCTCAACCTGGCCGAGATGGCCCACCGGGTCGACGACGCCGCCGGCCGGGCCCGCGCGATCGAGGCGGCCAAGGCCCCCGACTCGGCCGACGAGATCACCAAGCGGGCCCTGAAATATCAGCAGAACCTCACGGGCCTCGCGTCGTCCGGCCCCCGTCGATGAAATCTCGAACGAACTCCTGACCTCCCCCCGGGCCCGAGCCCCACCGATCGATCATGAGGAGCCGACCGATGGCGACCGCCGATTTACCCCGAGAGCGAACGCCGTCGGATGTCCCGCCGTCCCCCCCGCTCGTCGACCTGCTCCGAGGCGCCTGGAGCGACCCGAATTCGCGCCCATCCGCGGTCGGGGCGGTGGCGGCGATCGGGCTCCTGGGGCTGATCTTCTGGGAGAATATCCGCCACTTCGTGATGGTCTGGTCGACCGACGAGAATTACAGCCATGGGTTCCTCGTCCCGTTCATCAGCCTCTACTTCGCCAATGAGGCCGCCCGACGCGGGCCGGTCGCGGTCCGATCCGGGGTCGTGATCGGTTCGGCGATGATCGGCCTCGGGATGCTGGTCAAGCTGGCCACGATCCTCGTCCCGTTCCCGGTCGCGAGCGACTACGGCCTGCTGATCGCGCTGGCCGGCTCCTGCGCCCTGCTGGCCGGGGCCGACGCCCTCCGGCGATACTGGTTCGCCTTCTTCTTCCTGATCTTCCTGGTCCCGCTGCCGGTGGCGCTCTACTCGATGATCGCCAACCCGCTCCAGTTGCTGGTCAGCCAGGTGGCGACCTCGATGCTCAACCTGATCGGCATCCCGACCCTCTGCGAGGGGAACCTGATCACGCTGGCGGGCGGGAACCAGCTCTTCGTCGCCGAGGCGTGCAGCGGGATGCGGCAGTTGACCGGATTCCTCGCCCTGACGACCGCCTGGACCTACCTGTCGAACCGGCCCGTCTGGGTCCGCTGCCTGCTGGTCGGCTCGTCGATCCCGATCGCGATGACCGCCAACGTGGTCCGGGTCACGATCACGGGCGTCATCACCTACTGCCTCGACCCCAAGTATGCCTCGGGCGCGTTCCACACCGTCGAGGGGCTGGCGATGATGGGGCTGGGGCTCCTCATGCTCGCCACGATCAGTTGGGGCCTCGATCAAGTGGTCTCCTTCTTCAGGGCCTGACGTCGCGAGATCGCTCCCGATCTCGACGTCGACCGGGGAATTGACGAGAAGCCGCGAGGGAACGCCGAAGATGAAAGCCATCGGTCGAGTGTCGCTGTGCCTGGGATTGCTCTCGGCCGGGTTCGCGGCCCAGGCCGGCCTGGAGGGGGCCAGCCGGATCGAGCGCCCCCCGCTCCGCCGGCCGCTCGCATCGATCCCGACGGCCCTCGGCGCCTGGTCGGGCCGAGACGAGCCGGTCGACCCCGGCATCCTGGCCGTGTCCGAGGCGACCGATTGCCTGAGCCGGACTTACACCAATCCCAGCTATCCGGGCGTGACACTCTCGCTCTGGATCAACTACTCGTCCTTCGGCGGCAACATGCGGCACTCGCCCGAGACCTGCCTGCCGATGCACGGCTGGAACAAGATCGAGTCGATGACGAAGATGCTGGCGATCCCCGGCCCCGCCGGCAAGGATCAGAGCGTCAGCCGGCTCGCCTACTCGCGGGCCGAGGATGAACTGGTCCAGGCGATCGGGTTCTGGTACTATATTTTCGGCGAGAGCGACATCGAGCGCTGGGTCAGGACCCTCCCGGTGACGAGTCGGAGCAGCCACGGACGGACCACCCGAGGATCGGGCATGACGGTCGAGGTCTTCTGGACGGGCGAAGGAGAGCCCGATTCGGCGGCCTTCGAGGACTTCGCCCGGGTCCTCCTTGAAGAATTGGGGCCGATCATGCCCGAAGACCGGGCCGCCTATCACGTCCCCTGAGCTTCGCGCGACCACCTTGCCGCCCCGCGATCCGATGGGGCGGACGATCGGCCGACGGAACTGGCGAGCATCGATCGCGGCGAATCTCGCGCCGCTCCCGGCCCGAGGATGAGGATGATTTCATGAAGCGTGCTTTGATCACGGGGATCACGGGCCAGGATGGCTCCTATCTCGCCGAATTCCTCCTCGGCAAGCCGGACTACGAGGTCCACGGACTCGTCCGGCGGTCGAGCACGCTGAACCGCCAGCGGATCGACCACATCTTCCGGGCCCGGCCCAGCGTCGGCGACCGGTTCCAGCTCCACTACGCGGACCTGGCCGACGCCTCCAGCCTGTCTCAGGTCGTCGAGCTGATCCGGCCCGACGAGATCTACAACCTGGGCGCCCAGAGCCACGTCCGGGTCTCGTTCGACCAGCCGCTCTACACCTCCGACGTCGTCGGGCTGGGGACGCTCCGCATCCTGGAGGCCGCCCGGCACCTCAACCGGAGCCAGCCGGTCAAGTTCTACCAGGCGTCCAGCTCGGAGATGTACGGCTCGGCCGCGCCGCCCCAGGGTCTCGACACGCCGTTCCACCCCCGCAGCCCGTACTCCTGCGCCAAGCTCTATGCCCACTGGCAGACGATCAATTACCGCGAGGCCTACGGGATGTTCGCCTGCTCGGGCATCCTGTTCAACCACGAGAGCCCCCGCCGGGGCGAGTCGTTCGTCACCCGCAAGATCACCCTGGGCGCCACCCGGATCAAGGAAGGGCTCCAGAAGAAGCTGGTGATGGGCAACCTCGACGCCAAGCGCGACTGGGGCTTCGCGGGCGACTACGTCCGGGCCATGTGGCTGATGCTCCAGCAGGAGAAGCCCGACGACTTCGTGGTCGCGATGGGCGAGACCCACGCCGTCAGCGAGTTCCTCGACATCGCCTTCTCGGAACTCGGGCTCGACTGGCACGACTTCGTCGAGTTCGACCCGAAATACACCCGCCCCTCCGAGGTCGACGTCCTCCTCGGCGACCCGACCAAGGCACGCGACGTGCTGGGCTGGAAGCCCGAGGTCGACTTCAAGGGGCTGGTCCGGATGATGGTCGAGCACGACCTCGAGCTGGCCCGCCGCGAGAAGTTCGCCCTGGGCTACAAGGGCTGAGGCACCACCCCAAGGGCTCGCGAGAGATCCACGGTTTCCGGGAGAGGAGCGGTTTGATGCCTCACGCCCAGGCCAAGAAGGTGGTCGTCATCGGCCTGGACTGCGCCGAGCCGAGCCTGGTCTTCGAACGGTACGCCGATCGTCTCCCGAACCTGACCCGGCTCCGCGACCGGGGCGTCTGGGGCAAGCTCCGGAGCTGCGACCCGCCGATCACCGTGCCGGCCTGGATGTCGATGATGTCGAGCAAGGACCCCGGCACGCTCGGCTATTACGGCTTCCGGAACCGCGCGGACCGCTCGTATGAGAAGATGAGCACGGCCACGTCGCTCGCGGTCAAGGAGCCGCTGCTCTGGGACCACCTCGGCCGGGCCGGCAAGAAGGTGATCCTCCTGGGCGTCCCGCAGACCTACCCGCCCCGGCCGGTCAACGGCCTGATGGTGACGGACTTCCTCACGCCGTCGATCGCCTCGAATTACACGCACCCGCCGACCTTGAAGGATGAGATCGCCACCCTCCCCGACGTCCACCCCTACGAGTTCGACGTCAGCGACTTCCGGACCCCCGACAAGGGGAAGATCCGCGATGCCCTCGTCCGGATGACCGACAAGCGGTTCGCCCTGGCCCGGCACCTCATGAAGACGAAGCCGTGGGACTTCTTCATGATGGTCGAGATGGGGACCGACCGCGTCCACCACGCCTTCTGGCAGTACATGGACCCCGAGCACCATCGCTACGAGCCCGGGAATCCCTTCGAGAGCGTCATCCCCGACTATTACGAGCACGTCGACCGCAAGATCGGCGAGCTTCTCGAAGTCGTGCCCGAGGATGCCCACATCGTCGTCGTCTCCGACCACGGAGCCCAGTGCATGGACGGCGGGATCGCCCTCAACGAGTGGCTGGTCCAGAAGGGCTACCTCGTCCTCCACGAGCCGCCCGCCGTCCCGTCGAGGCTCGAAGCCCTCAAGGTCGACTGGTCGAAGACCACGGCCTGGGGCTCCGGCGGCTATTACGGCCGGCTGTTCCTGAACGTCAAGGGACGGGAACCGCACGGGCTGATCGCCCCCGAGGATTACGAAGCCACCCGCGACCGGCTCATCGCCGAGCTCGAAGCCCTCGGCGACCCCGAAGGCCGGCCGATCGGCACCCGGGTCCTCAAGCCCGAGAGCCTCTATTACAACATTCGCGGCCAGGCCCCGCCCGACCTGTTCGTCTACTTCGGCAACCTCCGCTGGCGGTCGGTCGGCACGGTCGGCACGGGGATGATCCACACCTTCGAGAACGATACCGGGCCCGACGACGCCAACCACGCCCAGGACGGCATGATCATCGTGGCGGGCCCGGAGATTGCCGCCCAGGGACCATATCCCGGCCTGGAGATCCGCGACCTCGCCCCGACCGTCCTCGCCCTGTTCGGCCTGGACGTCCCGGCCGATTTCCAGGGCCACGTCATCCCGCCCGTGGTCGCCCGAGAGACGGCCCTCTCCTGACCCGATCGATCACGAGGGTCCGGGATGCGGACCCTCACGTCGCCCCGCCCTGATGCACACCCTGGATCAAGGATGATCTCGTGTCGACCACCGCGACGCCCCACCTCGATTGTCCATCCGCCGAGACGAACCCACCGGCCGCACTCGGCTCGGTCCTGGTCGCCTGCCCGGATGCCCGGCCCCCCGCCTATCAGGCGGCGATCGGGCTCGCCGGGGCGGGGTCGCTCGATCGATTCGTGACCGGATTCTATTACGGCGGCCACGGCACGGCCTCGGAACTGGCCCGACAACTCTTCCCCTGCCAGTTCGCCCGTCTCCGTCGGGCCCTCCGGAAGCGGCACGACCGCCGGATACCCGCGTCGCGGGTCGAGTCCGCCTGGAGCTTCGACGCCGCGCTCGCGGCCGAGAACCGGCTGGCCACCCGGTTGCCCTCGGCCCAGCACGCGCTGGCACGCTGGCGGACCCGCCGGTTCGACCGGACCGTCGCGAGGGCCATCGAGCGACGGAGGCCCCAAGCCGCCCTCATCTTCAGCGACGTCGGGACCGAGCACGCCCTGCCCGCTTGCCGACGCCTGGGGGTCGCGTCGGTCCTGAGCATGGTCCACGGCGACGTCCGGGAGGAAAAGGCCGTCCTCGAACGCGAGGCGGTGGAGGCGCCCGACTTCTTCCCGATCTACCTCGGCGACGGCCGGCTCGATCTGGGGGCCCTGGACTGGCTTCACGAGAGACGACTCCGCGATATCGAGCGGTCCGACCGCATCCTCGTGCCCTCCGATCACATCGCCGAGACTCTCGCCAGACATGGCACGCCCCGCGACAAGATCGACGTCATCCCCTACGCGGCCGACACCAGACGTTTCGCTCCGCTCTCGCAAAAACGTCACGCGGTCGACTGCACGTTCCTGTTCGCGGGCGGCATCACCCAGCGCAAGGGGATCAAGTATCTCCTCGAAGCCTGGCGGCTGATCCGTCGGCCCGGCTGGAAGTTGCAACTCCTCGGCGCCCTGCCGAGCGATCCCGGCCCATTGGCCGGCCACCTCGGCGAAGTCGAGCACCTTGGACGGGTCGCCCATTCCGAGATGCCGGCCCGGATGGCGGCGGCCGATGTCTTCGTCTTCCCCTCGCTGTTCGAGGGGTCGGCGGTCGTCACCTACGAGGCGCTCGCCTGCGGCCTGCCCAGCATCGTCACCCCGGAGGCCGGCTCGGTCGTCCGGGAGGGGGTCGAGGGCTATCTCGTCCCCTCGCGGGACGTCGAGTCGCTGGCCGAGGCGATGGAACGGCTCGGCAACGATCCCGAACTGAGGGCGTCGATGGCCCTCGCCGCGAGGACGCGGGCCGAGTCCTTCGACTGGCCGCGCTATCACTCGGCGCTGATCCGGTCCATCGCGGTCGCGGCCGGCCGCGTGAGCTGAGCCGGGATCGCGAGGAGGGCCGGCAGATCCCGGATTCCGGGGTCCGTCTCGGGCCGGTCGAACCGCGGCGCGAGCGTGTCGGATCTCCGCGCGGAATCCGAAGGATTAGGCAGGAGGACATGATGCGAAGGATTCCCGAACTCGACGCCATGCGCGGACTCGCGGCGGTGGCCATCGTCGTCTACCACCTCTGGTTCCCCGAGCAGGGATTCATGGGGACCGCGGTCGACCTCTTCTTCGTCATGTCGGGCTACCTGATCACGACGATCATCCTCAAGCAGAGGGACCGTCCGAACTTCCTCGTGACGTTCTACGCCCGCCGGTCGTTGCGGATCTGGCCCATCTATTACCTCAGCCTGTTCGCCTTCATCGCCATCAATCCGGCGTTACCCAAGCCTTATCACCTGGATGCCCTTCCCTACTTCCTGACCTACACGCAGAACCTGCCCCAGTACTGGGGGGCGACCAACCCGCCGTTCGCCCACGGCTTCTATCACACCTGGTCGCTGGCGGTCGAGGAGCAATATTACCTGTTCTGGCCGCTCGCCCTGGTCCTGCTCGGGAGGCGGTCGCTCCTGCCCCTGGCGACGGCCCTCATCGCGCTCTCGGTCGGGTCGCGGATGGCGGGGTTCTCGAAGTGGATCTTGCTGACGAGGCTCGACGGCCTCGCCCTCGGCGGGATGATGGCTTCGATGTTCGTCGCCGCCGAGACCGGGCGCCTGTCGGCGAGGGCCGTCGGGCGAATCCTGGTCGGCTCCGGCCTGGGGTCGGTCATCTTCCTGGCGACGGGCAACGCCGCCGTCAGGGCACTCGGTTCGCGAGTCCCCGCCCTGGCCGATCCGGCGGTGGCACTCAGCCTCCGGATGCTCGCGACGAACGTCATGTACTTCAGCCTGATCGGGATGGTCATCGTCCATTCCGGGCACCGGCGGCTGGGGTGGCTCCGCGACGCCCGGCTGGCCGAGCTGGGTCAGATGAGTTATGGCATCTACCTGTATCACTACATCCTGTTCGACATCGTGCAGGATTACGCGGACCGATTCGGCGTGACGGGCCGAATCCCGATCGATGCCGTCAAGATGGTGGCGAGCTTCGGCGTGGCGGCGCTGTCGTGGCGCCTGATCGAGCGCCCTCTGCTCTCGCTCAAGGGGCGGTTCGATTACGGTCGACAGGCCCGCCCGCTCGCCACTCCAAGGGCCGACGGGCCCCGCCTGGAGACGCTCGGCACGGGGGCCCGATGAACGAACTGACCTGGGTCTACGGGACCATCGGCCTGATCGTCGGGACGTTCGCGGTGCAGGTGCTCCGGAGGAGGTTCGACCCGTTCGCGCCGATCTGGCTATTCTTCGTCGGCTACACGCAGATCTACGTCGTCCAGGCCCTCTCCTATCACGAATGGGCCGTGAGGACCCGGGGCGTGGACCTGGTCGCGGCGGCGAACTTCCGCGCCTTCTGGGCGCTGGCCTGGTTCATCGGGCTGTATCACTTCGGGCCCTGCAGGGCGCTGGCGAGGGTGTTGCCCAAGCCGCCGAGGCGATGGTCGACCGGGCCGGTGTTCGTCCTCAGCCCGCTCCTGATCTTCTGGGGACTGTTCTGCGCCGGGCTGGTGCTCCGGGGCGGGGACAACGCGGGCGAGCCGACGGCGGAGGTCTCGCTGATCCTGTCGTTCCCGCTCGTGATGCTGGTGGCCGGCGTGATGCTGATCGTCAGCGGTCGCCAGCCCGGCAGGCCCCGGCCCGGCCTCACGGCGGCGGGGGTCGCGACGGTCGCGACTTACATGCTCATCTGGATGTTCAACGGGAAGCGGTCGCATTCGCTGGTCGCCGTCCTGGTGGGGGTCTGCGCCTTCTACATCCCGAGGCTCAAGCGACCCTCGTTCCCGATGCTGGTGGTGACCGCCGCGACGGGAATCATGGCCGTGGGGATCTCGATCGGCTGGCGTTATTACGCGAGCCAGCATGACGGCTACGGCTCGGTTTCGAAGTTCATCGGCTTCGTCACCACCTTCGACCCCTCCACGATCCTGGAGAGCATCAACGTCAAGGAGAAAGAGGCGAAGGAGGGGATAGTCGTCACCTACGAGACGGAGGAGTACGGCGGGTTCCTCCTGATGATGGACACCGTGCCGATGAGGTCGGATTACGACTATGGGGCGAACTACCTCCGCGTCTTCTCGACCTTCATCCCCCGGGTCATCTGGACGGACAAGCCGATCTACGGCCGGACCCAGTGGATCGCGGCCTGGATCGCCGGCTCGGAGATGAAGCGCGAGGCCTACTTCGCCGGCCCGGCGATCGGGATCATGGGCGCGACCCAGCTCAACGGCGGGCCGATCGGCACCGCGATCGTCATGGCGGTCGTCGCCATGCTTTTGGGCTCGACGTATCAATACTTCCGGCTCCATGCCGACGTCCCGTGGGTCCAGGCCTGGTGGCCGCTCTGGTACTACAACGCCTGGTTCATGACCGTGAACGACGACCCTTGCAACTGGTTCTACTACAACTTCGGCTTCACCACGATGCCGACGCTCGTGCTCCTCTGGTTCGTCAACAAGGTCGGCGGGGGCGATCGCGCATGATGACGATCTCGGTCTGCTTCACCAACTTCGGCCCCTATCACCTGGCCAGGCTCCGCGCGCTCGCCGAGGCCCTGGGCCGCTCGGGCGACCGGCTCCTCGCGTACGAGGTCGCCGACGAGGAGCGGCGCTACCCGTGGGACCGGAGCCGCGGCGTCGAGCCCTTCTCCTGGACCACCCTGTTCCCCGGCCGGGCCCTGGAGACGATCCCTCGCGACGATTGCACGCGGGCGATGATCCGGGCCCTCGACCGCGATCGCCCGGATGCCCTGGGCATCGTCGGGTATGCCCGGCCCGAGTCGATGGCGGCCCTGCGGTGGGCGAGGCGCAACGGCCGGCCGACCGTGCTGATGTCCGAGAGCCAGGAGATCGACCACCCCCGGGCCTGGTGGAAGGAAGCCGTCAAGCGCCGGAGGGTCCGGAAGTTCTCCGCCGGGCTGGTCGGCGGCCCGAGGCACCGCGAATATCTGGTCAAGCTGGGATTGCCCCGCCAGCGGATCGCGCTGGGGTACAACGCGGTGGATAATGATGCCTTCGCCCGCCGGGCCGAGGCCGCGCGCCGCGATCCTGACGGTCGCCGAGGGCTCCCCGACGCCCCCTACTTCCTCGCCGTGAATCGGTTCGTTCCCGAGAAGAACCTCGCGCGTCTCGT
>JAJYDH010000402.1 GCA_021777685.1 Planctomycetota bacterium
AGGCCGCTTGGGAGAACGACGACGGCCCCGAACTCGCCGCGCCAGGGCGTCCCGCTGGCGGGCATCCCGCCGGTCGTGCCGGCCCCCTCGGGCTCGGGCGACGTGAGCCTGGGCGTCGCCGTCTCGGCCGACGCGGCGGCCGGGGGGACCGTGACCGCCCGGAAGGCCGGCGGCCTCCGCGACATGGCGATGGAGGTCGACCCCGACGCCGTCGGGGTCAAGATGGCCCTCCAGCACCTGGCCAAGGCGATCAACATCGCCTTCCAGACCGACTACGGCGAGAACTACCTGGAGTCGGTCTACCAGGCGGCCATCGTCCGGAACGGCGAGATCCACATCGTCCACCGCGAGTACTTCGGCTTCCGCGAGACCTGGTTCGGCCAGCTCGGGATGCTCCTCCGGTCGATGCAGCTCACGTTCGAAGGCCCCGACCCCGCCTCGCCCGAGGGCCAGAAGCGGATCGCCGAGAAGGGCCCGGCCACGATCCGCGGCCTGTTCAACCTGCTCGGCCGCAAGCTCGACCTCGTCGCCGAGTTCGAGGACCGCGTCCCCGCCTACGTCGAGCAGATGTTCGACCGGCTGGAAGCCTCCGGGATCATCGTCGGCTGGGACCGCGACGACTGGGAGATCTGGACCACGACCATCGGCCTGAACATCCGGATCTCGCCGAAGCCGGAGGAGATCGTCGGCGGAGAGCCCGGTTGATCGGACGTCGGGACCGGGGTCGCGTGCGTGTCGCGACCCCGGATCATCCGCCGTCATCCCGGCGAGGCCCGGGCGGTCAGCGCGGTTCCAGCGCCTTGATCCGGGCGGCGGCGGTCTTCGCGGCGTCGGTGGCCGGGAAGTCCTTGACCACCTTCCGGTAATGGTCGAGGGCCAGGGCGTTCTTGCCGCTCTTTTCGAAGTTCTGGCCGAGCCGGAGTTCCCGGCCGGCCTTGACCTCGGAATCGTCCCTGGTCGGGGCGGGCTTGGCGGAGTCGGCCGGCTCGGGGGCGTCGCCGGCGGGTTCGGCCTTGGCCTTGGCGGCGGCCTTCCCGGTCATCGGGGCGGATTTCTTGGCCTTGGGCTCGTCGAAGAGGCCGTCGAAGGAGCCGTCGTCCTTGCCCTTGGAGGCCGGCTTGGCGTCGGCCTTGCCCTTGCCGGGGTCGGCCTTGGCGAGGGCGTCGGCCTTGGCGGCGTACTTGGCCGGGTTGTCGTTGAACTCATCGCGGCAGCCGGTGCAGCAGACGGGGTACGACTTGCCCTGATAGCTGACGGTCATCGACGCCGCGCCGCCGGTCATGATGCACTTGGGCAGGTCGGCCCCGCCGCCCCCGGCGGCGAACGACTCGCCCTCCTTGGTCAGCCCGACGGTGATGACGTTCTTGTACTGGGGGGCGCCGGGCTCCTGGAGTTCGGCCTGGAGGGTGTAGCGGATCTTGTTGCTGTTGGGGCGGATGACGATCCGCTCCTTGCCCTCGGGCGTCTCGCCCACGCGGTCAAATGTCAGGATCTTGTTGTCGGGGCTGAATGCGCCGACGAACTCGACGGGCTTGCCGGCCGCGTCGGTCCCCTTGAGGTGGTATTTCTTGGCGGCCTCGTCGAAGGTGAGCTGCCCCTTGGTCAGGGTCTTGTCGCCGTCGAAGTTGACGGAGAGGCCGACCGGCCTGCCCTTCTCGAACTTCCAGGCCCAGCCGTGCGACTCCTGCCAGCCCTTGAACTTGTTGGCGGTCGGCTGGGCCGTCCCCTTCCAGCCGCCGATCATGTGCTCGAACGGCAGGAATGGCGCCGGGACCTCATCGACCGGGCCGGCGAGCGCCAGCCAGCCCAGGGCCGAGATCATCATCACCGACACCGCGATCAAGCCTCGCATCGCAGACCCTCCCCGAGCCGACCCCACCGCCCGTAGACCCATGCATCATCCTACTAGGAGGGGGGACATGAGCGAAAGGGGAAGATGGGGACAAGTAACCCGATCCATCGTCGCCGGTCAGGGCTTCCAGTCGGCCGGGGCGTCGTCGACGTAATCTAGATATCCCATCATCATCTCTTGAAACGACTGCTCGCCCCAGCGGACGGCCTGGCCCGGGTCGGGGTTGGCCGGGTTGTTGACGGAGTTGTCGAAGTGGGCCACGCAGTCGATCCGTGTGCCCTTGGGGATGGCCTTGGGCTCGGCCAGGACATACGCCGATTGCCAGCCGAAGTCGTAGGCGGGCACCGAGAGCAGGACCTCGCTCCGCCCGTCGGGGTAGGTCGCGGTGTACTTGAAGTCCTTGCCCCGCAGGTGCATGTGGGGCGAGAGGCTGTACAGGTGGACGTCCGACGGGAACGTCTGCGAGGACCTGACCTCGTGGTCGTCCGCCCCGGCGGGGATCTCGAATCTCCTCTGCTCGATCGGCCGGGTGTGGGCTCGGTGCTTGACCGGCGCTTTCGCGAAGACCAACCCAATCTTCGAGCGATCCGTCCGGGGGGTGCCGTCGGGCGTGTAGTGGATCTGGAAGACCAGCTTGGAGCCGGCCGGGACCTTCTTGGCGATGCCGTCGGGGTACGACGTCGGGATGTCGCCGGGGACGTAGGCGGCCAGGTGCTCGAACGAGCCGCGCCCCCGCCCGTTCTCGCCCAGTGCCTGGACGTAGACGATGACGTGGTGGACGACCGACCGGACGTCGGGCCGGATCTCGGCGGCCTGGACCCACATGTCGCGGTCGAAGCCCGAGGGGACGCCGACGGTGATGTAATCCACCACCCCGACGGCGGGCACCTCGTTGGGGGCCGGGATCTCGAAGACGACGTCGGGCTTGCCGATCGACCAGCCCTCGGGGAACGTCCGGGCGGGCGGGATCTTGCCCGCGTCGCCGAGCGGCGACCCCTGCTCGACCCAGGCCAGGAGCGTGACCCGTTGCCGGGGGGTCAGGCTCCGGTCGTTGGCGAAGTGCCCGTACCGGGGGTCGGCATGCCAGGGGGGCATCCGCCGCTCCTCGACGACCTCGGCGATCGACGACGACCACTTCCGCGCGTCGTCGTAGCCCAGCAGCGAGAACGGGGCGGCCTGGCCGGGCCGGTGGCACGCCTGGCATTTCTCCGCGACGATCGGCGCGACGTCGGCGGCATACGTGACCGGGCCGACCGCGATCGGGCCCTCCTGCTTCGCCCGTGCCTCGAACGCCTCGACGATCGCCGGAGGCGCGGGCCGGACCCTCCGGGCCACCGTCGCCTTCCGCTCGACGCGCTCGATCGGGCAGCCGGCGACGGGCGTCGAGGCGACCTCGACCGGCTTCTTCGCCAGGACGGCCTCGATCGCGTCGGCCAGGTAGTTCCTGGTCGGGGCGGGCTTGCGGGTCCCGACGCCGTACTGGTCGTCGATCGCCCCCCGGTAGCGGACGACGGCCCGGCCGTCGAGGACGACGACCTCGCAAGTCCGCGCCGCCCCGGCCAGGTCGGCGACGGCGTTCCTCGGGTCCTTCAGGACGGGGAAGGTGACGCCGTGCTCCTTCGCGTGGCGGGCGACCTGTTCGGCGGTCTCGGAGGCGTTCGAGTTGATCGCCAGGAAGACGAAGCCTTTCGGCTCGTAGGTCTTCGCCAGCTCGACCAGGCGGGGCAGGTAGAGGTTGCCGACGGGGCAATCGATGCCGGTGAAGACCAGGACCGCGCCCGGCCGGCCGGCGAAGCCGTAGAGCGAGACCGGCCCGCCCCCGTCGGCCTTCGAAAGCGTGAAGTTCGGCATCGGCTTGCCGACCCGGAGGTCGACCGGCCGTTCCTCGGCGCGGAGACCGAGGCTCATCGTCAGCCCGATCGCCGCGAGGCCGAACATCCGCCATCGCTTCCGACCCATCATCGTCCGCCCCCCCTCGTCCCCGGCCGGGCCGCCGGCCCCCACCTCCGCGAGCCGCCGGCCGAGCAAGTCATTTCCCATGCCAACCTCATTACCCGCGACCGATGGCAAGGTTTCAGGATTCCGCCCGGTCGCCCGATGAACCGGGGTACGTTGTGGGATTCTGGCGTAAGCCAGTTTGGAGTGCGGGAGCTTGCTCCCGCTTTGGGGCCCCGGAGCTTGCTCTGGGCGCGACAAGCTCGGCCCGCGGAGCAAGCTCCGCTCCGGAAAGCGGGAGCAAGCTCCCGCACTCCAAAGGACGCCGGACAGATCCCCGAACCTCGACGGGCATCATCGACGGCCAGCCCTCCCACGCCTGGGTGCCAACGAGGTCGAAAACTCGAACCAACCCGATGATCGGCGCCTTCCCTTCGCTCGAAATGAGGAACCCAACGCGGACCCACCGACCCGACAACACGAACCCAGCTTGGCGCCATCGACCGACCCCGAATCGCAGGACGAAGCCAACTTGAACCTATCGCGCGGCCCGTCCCTAAAAGGCGAACCCAACACGATCCCACCGACACAGCCGACACGCACCAAGACCAACCCAACGTCATCGCCACCCCGAGCGTCCCGCGATCGCGTCCGATTCGTCGTCCGTCCGGGATATATTCGCGCCGGCAGGGGCGTCGACATCACACTTTTTGCACGATTCCCCGGGCGGTTTCAGGGGCCGGCGATGTTGATGATCCAGTAGAAGCCGGAGATGACGGCGGCCGGCAGCCCGACGATCGCCACCAGGACGAACGCGACGTTGATCCCGAGCCCGAAGGCCCACGCCAGGAAGCCGACCACGCCCCCTCGATGGATTCCCCACCCCCTCAACCCTCGGGTGGCCCTGGCCCCCAGCTTCCCCGCCAGCGAGACCGACCCGACGAACGCGCTCCCCAGGATCGAGGCGAGGATCACCAGGACCCAGGGCTTATTCGACCCTGCCCCCAGCGTCCGGATCGACGCGAAGACCAGGGCCGACACCAGGACCGCGACCGTCAGGTGCCAGAGCTTCCAGCGAGCCCTGGTCGAATCGACCGCCCGCGTCATGCTGCTCGGCTCGATCATCGTCCACCCTTCGACTTCAAGAGAGGGTCAGGGTCCGCATGCGGCCCGCCGGCCGTGGCAGGAGGCTCACGGGATGGCCCACCGGACGAGCAATGCGCCGGCGAACAGCAGGCCGAGCATCGCCAGGGAGCCGAGCGCCAGCACGACGACCGTCGCCGCCAGGGCCTCGACGTGCGCGGCGAGGTCCCTCGCCTCGCCGAAAGCTCCGACGGTCTGGAACAGGGCCATGATCGCGGCAAGGCCGGAGAGGGTCGCCCCGAGCCCCGTGAAGAAGACGATCACCGCGACCCGGCCGACCTCCTCGCGGGCGATCCCCAGCACGGTGCCGATGACCAGCACGGCGAACAACAGGTGCGAGATCCGCATCGGCCCTCCGCCTCGTCGTTCATCGCACGGGCTCTCCGAGACGGCCTGATTGTAGAGAAAGCGGGCGATCCCGGCCAATCCAATGTGCCGGCCTCGGTCGTACGGAATCCGGCAAGATGGCCAAACTCCGGCCCGATTTAGGATCGTCGATTCAATAACGTCCCGTTTTCACGGCGAACTCCTTGGAGTGCGGGAGCTTGCTCCCGCTTTCACGGAGGGAGCTTGCTCCCGCTTTCACGGAGGGAGCTTGCTCCCGGATCTGTCGGACATCCGCGGCCGGGAGCAAGCTCCCGGGGACAAAGCGGGAGCAAGCTCCCGCACTCCAAAACAGGAAGTTATTGAATGAGTGATCCTTAAAATCTCAGATTTGCGATCTCAGATCCCGGGGCAGTGGCGGAAACAGGGTGAAATGCGTATCAGTCCTGCGGGACCAGGCACCATCGGAGCGCCTCGGCCTCGGTCAGGCCGGGCGGGACGGCCAGCCGGCCTCCTCGGGTGGTGGTCAGGCGTTCGAAGATTCGATGTCTCAACTCGTTCGCGACCGGCTCCAGCTCGGGCCGGCCTCGGAGGTCGGTCGTCTCGCCGGGGTCGGCTTCGAGGTCGTAGAGACGTTCGTAAGGGCCGGGGAGAGTGTGATGTGGGG
>JAJYDH010000403.1 GCA_021777685.1 Planctomycetota bacterium
CCCGGAGACCAGCGACAGGCCCGTCGCCAGGGTCGAGACCTCGATCGGGGCATTGTTCATCATCGGGCCGAGCTTGTTGATCAACTCGGGCAGAGGGATGTCGTCACTCGGGGCCTGCCAGGCCCTAACCGGGCCCGCCAGGGCCGAGGTCGCCGCCAGCCCCGCCATCGCCTTCAAAGCGTCTCGCCTCTGCATGAGCGTCGGTCGCCTTCGGGTGAAGATCGATCGGCCCCGGCCGTCCTGTAGCCGGGCGCCACGCAGATTCTAGGCGGGCCGATGTCGGAGGGAAGCCCGAGAGTTACCCGGCGATCCGTCGATCGGACCCGGTGCGGGGTTGTTGACCTTGAGACCAACCCGGCTGGGGTCGTGGCCCGGCCTACTGAATCCGGTCGTTAAATTCGTCTAGCAAAGCTCACGGACCACATTCGGATCGACTGGCCGCGGTCGCCACGACTTGACGACGCCTCCAGGGCGCGGTGAGCCCAAGGACCACGAGCGACACGCCCGCTCCGGAGGCGATCCAGGGGCCGACTCGCTCCCACGCCGTGACCGGAGCCAGCGCGAGGCCCGTCCAGTCGGGGCCGTTCATCAGGTCGGCATAGGTCACGATCCGGACCGGCCGGGGGAAGTCGAGCACCATCACCATCTTGCCCAGTGTACCGACGGGCTCCAGGACGACGAAATGTCCACGCCCCTCGCTCGACTTCAGGAGAACAATCGTCGGGCGATCGATCGGCACGTCGGCGGCCCGGATTTGCCTCCCTTTGAGCGGGACGCCATATCGGTGAGATACAGCCTGGATCTCGGCCATCGACAACCCGTGCGCTTCCGTGTCGGGAAGTGATCGACGCAGTTCGGTCAGGTCGACGTCCGCCGAGCGGAGCCGAAGTAGCAGGTAGAGCGAGTTGACTCCGCAATCATTAATCAACCGAGATGCATCGCGATCGTCATCCGCGAGAGACATCGCCGGGGTGCCCGCCAGGCCCAGGAAGAGAGTCATATTTACAAGAACGGCGAATGTTCGCGGGATCATGGTCGCTCAAGGGTTGCGTTGTTTGTAATAGAAGAAGCCCGCGCCCAGGATTGCGATGCCAGCAATGGGCCACGGCCAATATGAGGCCAGCCCGGGGCCATCCCGGAGCGGAGAAGATGCTCTCAACTCGCCGGCCATCCGGGAGGAATCCTTGAGCATCCGGTCCAGGTTGGCCTTGATCTCCGCGTCGGTCGGACGCCGGGTCGCGCCCCGGTAGCGGACCATGTACTGGCCGAATTCGTAGCGGGCCTTCCGGACCTCGTCGCTGATGGCGTCGCCCTGCCTGGCCTTGACCGAGAAGGCGTCGTCCTTCAAGCCGCGATCGAACCTGAGCGTCACCGGGAGCAGGGCGTAGCTCGTCGTGACGACCGACTCGGCGACGAAGACCGTCTTCTTGTCCTTCATCGTCGTGTGAGACTCATGCCTCCCGGAGATGGGGAGCCAGGCCGCCCGGCCCTGCCCCCGCTCGAACCGCCCGAGCCGGGCCGTGGTCAGGGCCGCCATGTTCTCGCCCCAGTAGCGCTCCTCGAAGCGGACGACATGGCCGCCTCGGTTCAGGTCGACCCAGAAGACCAGGGAGGCCGTCATGTCCTTCGGGGTCGAGTCGTCGACGACGAGCCGGAACCGGACCACGGCGCATTCCTCGCCATCGAGCCGTTCGAACCGCTCGAATTCATAACGATAGGGGGAGTCGGCGAGCTTCTTGACGTAATCGGCCAGCCAGACCTGTCGGAAGTTCCCCGGGCCGGCGTACTCGAGCGGGCCTTGCTTCTTGATCGCGATGTCGGCGTTCTTCTGGTCGGCCCGCTGCGACATCGACCCGGTCGTCCCGTCGAGGATCGCCACGGCGGCGCGGGAGGCGTTGTCGACCCGCCGGTTGAGGAGGTAGATATCGGCAAGCATCGCCCCGTCGGATCGCCGGGTGAAGGTGCCCGTGTAATTCAGCTCGACCTTGTCGACCCCGGCCTCGTCCCGGATGACCTGGCTCCCCTCGTAGTCGAAGCTCACGTCCCGGCAGTTGGCCTCCTGCGCCGCCCCGATCAGCTGCACCAGCTGCTCGCGGCTCATCCCCTCGCCCGGGGAGACGGCCAGCGCGATCGTCGCCATCAGGGCGTGCGCGAAATTCATCGAAGTCTCCAAAAGTACCAACGTCGAGGTCCCGCGCCTCGCGGCGCTCTCGGGACCGATCCGCTCGCCTTGATGGGATCGGCCCGCGTCCGCATCGGGATGAATTCGACACCCGGCCGGGAGAGCTCCGGGTGGATTTCGCCGTTCTCTGATCGGGCCGGATCGCTCGGCCGGTCAGGGCCCGGTCGGATTGATGGTCCCGGTGACGGGGGTCGGCTGCTCGGCGACGGCGGCCGCGACGCCGCAGGTGGTGTTGGTCATCGTGCCCTGGCATGAGAAGCCGCTGGGCGAATTCGCGTCCTTGATGCATGTGCCATTGAAGACATTGCCGCAACTCTGATCCGGCAAGTCGGGACGTTCCATGTAGCCGAGCGTCAGAACCGTTCCCGCAGAGACCACCTTGTTGTATGTGCTGCCCGGGAACGAACCGTCGGCCGCCTGGTTCACGCATTGCGTGCAAGGGCCACCGACGGCCTGGCACCCCACATAGCCGTTCCCGCCCTTCAGCCCGTCGGCTCCGTCGCAGCGCACTGACTTGATATTATTGTTCGGGTCTCCCCCGAGTGCCAGGGCCAACCGGGCGCGATCCGGATCGGTGCCATCACCGATCCGATCCGGCAGGAATGGGCTCAGGGTGAGGAAGATTCCGGCGAGGATGCAAAGTGTCCGAGTCACGGTGGTGTTTCCTTGAGGTTGGTGGGGCGTTGGGAACAGATTGGGCCGGGTTGATGGGCCCTTTCACTCGACGAGCTCGCCACCGTTCCGGGTGCCGAGGGCCCGCCAGACTGTGCGATGGATCGTCTCGACGACGAACCGGGTCGAGCCGTCGCCCATCAGCGCGTTGACCCCGCCCGGGTGGAGGCTGCGGGCCGTGGCGACCCCGAATTCGCTAGGCGGGCGAGTCAGGGCATCAGGGATCAGGCCGTTGGGCTCCTGTGCGTGGGTATAGTAAGCGTCCTCGCGATTCGCGTTGTACCAGCGGTAGCCGCCCCGGGATGTCAGCGGGAAACCGGGGCTGGCGGCGGCGAGCCGGCAGACGTCCAGGGCGAAGTCGGCCGTCAGGGCCGCGCCGCGGGGGGTGATCCCGATGTCGCCGAAATCGCGCGTGGGCGAGGAAGGCCCGGAGCCCCCGGTCCCGACCAGCCGTTCGCTGAAGGCGACCGTGTTCGACAGGCCGTCGGTCACCAGGGACGAATTGAAGCGTTGCTGATGTGGGAAGAAGCCGTTCCCGCTATCGGTGGCCTCGGAAGTTGTCCCGACGGCGGGGCCGACGCCGACGTTGCCCCGGTACGAGGTCGGATAGCCGTCGCACGAGGACGCGACCCCGTCGGTCGGGCAGATCAGGACGGCCAGGCGGTTGTTCAGGGCCGTCGTGTTGGCGCGCTGGGGGTCGTACCCAAGTTCCTGGCAAAGTTCCAGGTCGACGTTCAGGCTGTTGAAGAGCGCCGCCTGGTCCAGGAACGGCGTCAGCCGAACCTGCGCCGAGAAGTAGAACCAAATGCATTCCTGGCAGCAGAGTGGCGATGAGGGCACTTTTTCTTTATCATAGAAGGTCGCCTGGAAGGGGAAGGCGTTGTATTGCGCGTGATAGGCGTGCAGGGCCAGGCCGATCTGCTTGAGGTTGTTGCCGCACTGGGCGCGGCGGGCGGCCTCGCGCGCCGCCTGGACGGCGGGCAGGAGCAGGCCGATCAACGTCGCGATCAGGGCGACGACGACCAGCAGCTCGATCAGGGTGAAGCCGCCGGGGCGGCCCGTCGGGCGTCGGGTCATCGCGATGCCTCCTTTGCATCTCGCGGGGCGCCGCCCGTCCCCCGGCCGGTCACGAGGACGGCGACCTTGACGACCGGCTGGCCGGGGTGATCGGTCCGGATGACGATCTCGCCGGGTCGGGACCCGTCCTGGCGGGCCGGCCCGTCGAATCGGGCGGTCAGTTGATGGATCGGTCGGGCATCGTCGCCATCGACGACGACTTTCAAACCGGCCAGTTCGGTCGTCGCCGAGATGATCCGGAACGTGCGGCCGTCGTGCCCCCGGATGACGACTTTAAGTCCTTCGGCGGCCTGGGCGTCCGTCGCGAAGATCAGCCCGGAGGGGCTGGCTTTCAGCGCCGGAGCGACCACCCATGCCAGCCATCGGCGACCGACGACGGCCCCTCCCCCGTCGACCACTTCCAGGGCCGCCGATCGGGGCCCCGGCTCGACCGAGGCGGGCAGCGTCACCGCCAGGGCCCGCCGGACCTCATCGAGCCCCGACTCGTCGTCCTTCCGTCCTGTCGGGGCGCCGACCCAATCGGTCGGCAACCCGCATCGGATCGACCCGTCGCCGAGAGCCGGCGGCGGGTCGCCCGCAAGGCCGAAAGAGCGGACCAGGTACTCGACACGTCGGGATTGGCCCGGTTCGAGCGGGCCGGAAGGCTCGTCGACCTCCTCGACGGTGGCGCGGGCATGGGCCGTCGCCGAGGTCCGGAGTTCGACATTCGGATTCTCTCCCCCCTCGGTCTCGATCTCGGCGACGTGGAGCACCTGGCCCGCCCCGAGCCCGATCCGGAGCGTGACCGTGACTTCGATCGACCGACCGGGCGCGATGACGCTCGGCGGGATCGCCGACACATCGCCGCAGCTAGGGCTTCCGGTTCGCGACCCCTCGGACACGGACGGGTCGGCCCGAACGATTCGCGATCTGGAAGGTGTGCGACCGAGAGGCGTCCGAGCCGGCGAGGATCAGGCCGAAGTCATGCCGGGTTGCCGCCGGATCGAATCAGACGGTCGAGGGCCTTGGCACCGGGTCCGATCGGACCTCCGGCCCCGATTCGGTCGCCGATGGTCGGGAGCACGAGAAGCAGGCCGCGAGTGAGAAGACGGCAAGCAAGAATCGCGATCGGCACGCGATATTTCTCGTCTCGTCTCGTCTCGTCTCGTCTCGTCTCGTCTCGTCTCGTCTCGTCTCGTCTCGTCTCGTCTCGTCTCGTCTCGTCTCGTCTCGGCTCGTCTCGTCTCGTCTCGTCTCGTCTCGTCTCGTCTCGTCTCGTCTCGTCTCGTCTCGTCTCGTCTCGTCTCGTCTCGTCTCGTCTCGTCTCGTCTCGTCTCGTCATGGATAGTCCAGAAAATGTTATCCGATCCATGTCGTCGGACGATCGCATCACGAGGCCAGATTGTCAATGAACATTTCGAAAATATCTGGTCGAGAGGGGCACCCCGACGAACGCGACCGACCGCGCTCGAATCCTTCGGTTTGTCTTGCAAAGTGTGGTCAACGCGGTCGTTTTTCGACCCATTATGGTCGATTTCGGCCCCATTTCGACCCGAAATCGGGCCGATTTTGGGCCTTTTTGGGGGGTTCTGGGGCCGATCCTGCCGACTTTGCCATGCCAAGTCTGTCGATAATTCGGCTGGATGTCCAGAAACTGTGTTAATCGGGCCGGTCGGACGCGATATTATCCAGGAATCGGATGGTCTTTCGCGGCCGGCCCGGGGCCCGATCGGGCGCGAACCTCCCGGGCCAGCCGTCCCGGGAGCCGGGCGAGTCGTTGGGTTCGAGTTGGAGAATCGGAAGCGGGTTTCGAGTCGTCGGGCCGGTTGGGTTCGGATTGGAGGATCACGCGGGTCGAGTTGGCGGGTTTGTTGGGTTCGAGTTGGAGGATTGGAAGGTGGGTTCGAGTTGGCGAGCCGGTTGGGTTCGAGTTGGAGGTAGGAGTTACGCGGTTGGTCGTCGGTCGTCTTGTGTTGACAACAGCCTGGGAAATTCGCGTAGGGTGGGT
>JAJYDH010000404.1 GCA_021777685.1 Planctomycetota bacterium
GGGCGAGGCCCACCATCCCGATCCGTGGTGGGGCTCGCCCGAGGCTCGACCCACCCTACGGAGATTGCCCGGACTCCAATCACACGATCGTCCGATGGACCAACCGCGTCACTCCTAGCATCGCAATCCCCTTCTCAACGATCCGCCTGGCGGAGCGTCAAACTCGGGCGGTGGGGGCCGGCGAAAGCGGTGACGACCTTGGGCAGCGCGGCGAGGTGGAGGTGGACCAGGCTCCCGACGGCGTGGTGATGGTGGAAGAAGTCGCCGACGTCGGAGATCCGGCCGAAGCCGGCCGCGCAATGGCACAGCTCGCCGGTCGGGCGGAGGGTCCACCGCTTCGAGTAGTAGCCTCGGACCTCGGTCCCGCTCGGGGCGAGCCAGGTGTCGCAATGAATCCGGCAGGTGACGGGCGTCGGCGGCGAGGGGTCCGGCAGCAACTCGGCGTCGAAGGGCAGGATGCCGACGCCCGGGAACTCCCGGCCGTCGACCCGCATCGACCGGCCGAGGTAGGCCGTGCCGCCCCCCTCGGAGTAGATCCGCCGCCCTCGATAGACGTGGTAGCGCAGGGCGTTGATCAGGCTGAGGTTCGCGGCCAGCTCCTCGGCGTGGCGGTCGGCGAAGCCGCAGCCGATCATCACCAGGTCGACGGCCTCGGGCAGGTCCTCGCTCCGCAAGGGGGAGAACTCGACGAGGTCGGCGCCCAGGGCTTCGAGCGTCTCCAGCGTGTCGGGGAAGTAGCCCCCGAACGCCTCGTCCTGGGCGTAGGCGACCCGGAACCTCGGCCGGTCGGCGGGGCGGGGCTCGATCGAGTCGATCGGGAACGGCCGGCTCAGGGCGAGCGAGCGGAGGGCCGGCAGGTCGACGAACCGGCGGAAGCTCTCGGCCAGCGGCCCGAACACGGAGTCGGGCATCGGGCCATGCCGGGGCGACTCGGCGAAGGCCCGCCGGACCTCGGGGAGCGCCTCGACGGCGCCGATGACCGGCCGCTTGAGCATCATCCGGACCGCCGAGGCGATCCGAGGAAAGTCGCCCGGGTCTTCCAGGCCGTCGAGCAGGACGGCGTCGACCCCACGGGGCAGGTGGGGCAGGTGAAGATCCTCCCAGCGCGGGCATGGGAGCAGGGCGATCGTCGGCAGGTCGAGCGCCCCGGCGATCGGCCGGAGCCCGCCGGGCCGGTCGTGGTGCTCGCAGCTCAGGGTCGCCGTCGAGTCTTCCAGCGTCCCCTCGACCACCGCCAGGTCGGCGCCCCGCGATCCCTGGGCGAAGACCCTCCGGCAGACGTCGTCCGGCATCAGCCAGGCGTCGAGATGGCGGCCCGGCAATCCGGTCGCCTGGTTCACGGCCTCGGTCCCGGTCGGGCAGGCCCTCGACCGGAAATGCTGCACACGCCAGTGCATCGAAGACAGGCCCGCTAAGAGGCCAAGGCTGGCCGGTGACGGTTCCGGGCCGGGCCCGGGCACGGCCAATGCCAAGCGTGGTAGTGACATAACGCACATCCCGAGGGAGACCGGATTATTCGTGAATGCCTGCGACGGGCCCGGGCGGAAGCCCCGAAGAGTGCGACCTCGATCGGTCGACCCGATCGGGTCGCGGGACGTCAAATTCGCGGAGGGAATCCTCGGGGCAAGGGCCCCGGGCGGCCTGGATCGATCTCACCTCGACCCAACGGCAATGATAGGGCGACCACCCTCCCGGTCAAGGTCGGTAAGCCCCAATCCCCCGCGTTTTCGACGGGCAGGGCATCCTCCCCGCCCGGTCGAATCTCGAAATACCCCGCCATTTCTTTCCGAGTTTCATTTCTCTCCCGACATCTGATCGATTGTGAGTGCGAGCGTGCGTGCATTTTTCTTTGAGGGGGCGAAATCGGGGGCGAGATTGCCCGATGGAGAGGGTCTTTGCCTAGAATAGGGATCGATGACGGCGGCCGGCGGGACGTTTCCTCTTTTTCTCGAAGTCGGTGGGTGCGATGGCCTACGAATTCTCCAAGATCGAAGACGCGCTGGAGGCGATGGCCGTCGGCCGCGTGGTGATCGTCGTCGACGACGAGAGGCGCGAGAACGAGGGCGACTTCGTCGTGGCGGCCGAGAAGGCGACGCCCGAGACGGTGGAGTTCATGATCACCCACGGGCGGGGCCAGTTGTGCATGCCGATCATGCCCGACCTGGCCCGTCGGCTCGAACTGCACCCGATGGTCGAGACCAACACGGCGCCGCACCGGACGCCGTTCACCGTGCCGGTCGATCTAGCGTCGTGCCGGACCGGCATCAGCGCCGAGGAGCGATCGAGGACGATCCGGGCGATCATCGACCCGAAGACGCGGCCCGACGACCTGGTCAGGCCCGGCCACCTGTTCCCGCTCGTCGCCATGGAAGGGGGCGTGCTCCGCCGCGCGGGGCATACCGAGGCGACGGTCGACCTCGCCCGTCTGGCCGGGCTCAAGCCGGCCGGCGTCCTCTGCGAGATCCTCGACGGCATCCACGTCGCCAGCCGCGAGAAGCTCCACGAGATCGCCGAGACGTTCCACCTTCCCATCGTCTCGATCGAGATGTTGATCGGTTACCGCCGCCGTCGCGAGAAGCTGGTCCACCGCGCCGGAGAGGCCGAGCTGCCGACCCGCTACGGCCGCGGGCGGATCGTCGGCTACCGGGTCGAGCACGAGCCGGGCAACGAGCCGGTGGCGATCGTGATGGGCGACCTGGCCTCGGTCCCCGCGCCGCTGGTCCGCATCCACTCGTCGTGCTTCACCGGCGACCTGCTCGACTCGCTCCGCTGCGACTGCGGCGACCAGCTCCACCTGGCGCTCCAGGCGATCGGCGACGAGGGGGTCGGCGCCCTGATCTACCTGCCTCAGGAGGGGCGCGGGATCGGCCTGATCGCGAAGATCCGCGCCTACATCCTCCAGGACCAGGGTCTCGACACGGTCGACGCCAATCTCGCGCTCGGCTTCCGGGCCGACCCGAGGGATTACGGCGTCGGGATGCAGATCCTCCAGGACCTCGGGCTCGGCAAGGTCCGGCTCCTGACCAATAACCCCAAGAAGACCGACGCCTTCGTCTACCACGGTCACGGCCTGGAGGTGGTCGAGCAGGTGCCGATCATCGCCCCCGACGAGGCCCACCGCCGCGGCTACCTCGAAGCCAAGCGCGAGAAGATGGGGCACATCCTTCCCGTCATCGATCCGGCGCCGAACGGTTCCGTGTGATAGAGTCGAATGTTTCGGGCGAGGTCCACGGAAGGTCAGCCGCCTCGCCCCGTTCGACTCCCACGACGGAAGGGGTTGCGCCATGAAACGGACGGGAATGGCCCTCGCGCTCCTGATCTTCGCCACGGCTTCGGCCGATGCCGGTGTCTTCGCCAAGAAGAAGCAGAAAGAAGAAGTCCCCGGCGGCCATCCGACCCAACTGGTCGCGCCGAACGGTGTCGTCGTGCCAGTCTGGGCCTCGCAACGGATGCAGGATTCGCCGGTGCCGCTCTACGGCAAGTCCTGGGGACGACGCCCCTGGGCGATGGCGCTCTCGAACCAGGCCACGCCCGCGGCGGCGATGGCGAGGGCCAATGAACTCGGCTACGGCGCCGGGCCGGTCCCGGGCTACACGAACGGGCCGCATGGCCCCGGCGCCAATTACCCGATGGCAAGCGTCGGACCCGGCAACCCGAATGGTTGGGGGCCTCGCTCCGGGCTCCGCAATCTGTTCCAGCCGGGTCTCTACCCGATCATCCTCGGGACCGGCGCGACCGGCAATTGATCGGCCTCATCGGTTCCTCGGGTTGGCCAGGATGAGGCACCAGAACGGCGTGCCGTCTTGCGCGGTCGCGTAGCCCACGCCGATCCGGGTGAACTGGCCGAGAACCTTGGATTTGAGGTCGGGGTCGTCCCTGAGGCTCTTGAGCACCGCCTCGGCATCGGGCTGGCCGACGGCGGTGCTCATCGCCAGGTCGGGATAAAGGCGGGTGTCGAGCCCGTCGAAGCTCGCCGTCACGCCGGGCTGGCCTTTCTTCTCGGCCAGGCGGGAGGATTGTTCCCGCGCGAAGGTCGCCAGCTTCGGCTCGACCGCGAGCGCCGGGAGCTTGGCGGCCGACCGATCGTCGTTGATCCGCTTGACCAGGTCGGCGGCGGCCGTGGCCGGGTCGAACTTCGGGATCGGCCTGCCGAAATCGGCGCACCAGTAGAATTTCCCGTCCTTGCCCTCGGCCCTCGCCACGCCAATCTCGGAGTAGTCGCCCAGGACATTCTTCTTGTGAGGCGGGCTTTCCATCCACGCCAGCATGACGTCCGGGACGTCGCGCTGTCCCCGCGCGACGTTCTCGCCCGTCATCAGGTAGTGGTAGCCGAAGTTCACGACCCTCTGGCCGGGGGTCGAGCCGTCGGCCCCTTCGTGGGTCATCTCCTCGCGTTCGGCCATGTCCTTGGCGTGGCCCCTGGCCGCCTCTTGGAGCTTCGATTCGAGCTTGAGCGGAGGGAGGCCCTCTTTGGCCCGTTCCTTGTTATGGGCCTCGACCAGCTCCGCGACGACCGATTTCTCGTCCTTGGTCGAGGCCGGACTCGCCGGCTCCTGGGCCATGAGGCCCGGAGACACGAGGATGGCCAGGGCGAGGGCCGCCAGCCGGATTGCGTTGCCAGGTCGAGGCTTTGCCGCGAGATTTCTCATATCCCGATTGTTCAGCCGCTCCTCTCACATTTCAAGCGTCCGGATCGGCAACGGCGGCCCGGCCGGTCCTTGCTCGAATCGTCCCGGAGGCTGGAGTCGGGCCGGCGCTTCGGGTAGAACCGATGAGGCCGGCCGATCGCCCCGAACTCGCCCAGGATGCCCGCCATGAACTGCCCCCTCCGAGCCGTCGCCGCCGGACTTCTCGGCCTGATCGCCCTGACTTCGATCGCGAGGTCCGACGGGCCGAGATCCCCGGCCATCGAGCCCGAGGCGAGGGCGAGGCTCGACGCCTTGATCGCGAGCTATCGGGCGATCCCGGGCTATGCCGACCACGGCGAGGTCACGCTGGTCGTGAAGGTGGGCGGACGCGAGCTGAAGCAGTCGCACAAGGCGAGCATCGCCTTCGCCCGGCCTAACAAGCTCGACGTCGTGACCGACCTCGTCCGCCTGGTCAGCGACGGCACGAACCTCACGGAAGTCGTCTCGCCGCTCAAGAAGTACCGGGTCACGCCCGCGCCGAGGCCATTCGCCGAGTCGATGCTCCGGGGCGGGCCGCTCGGCGCGATCGAGTTCGGCGGCCTGGCGGGAATCCCGCTCGTCCACGTCCTGAACCTGGTCATCGGCGACGAGCCGGAACGGCTGATTTTCGACTTCACGCCGAAGGTCCTGGCCGAGGGGGATCAGGTCGTCGACGGCGTCTCGTACCGGGTCCTCCGGCTCGACGAGTCGGACAATTTCGACTGGCGGTTCCTGATCGACCCGAAGACGGGGCTGCTGGCCTTCGTCGACCTCGTGATCGAGGGGGACGCGGCGAAGTCCTCGATCGCCGGAGGCGACACGCACGTCGAATCCCTCCGCTGGTCCGCCGGTGCCGTCTCGACCGGGGCCCCGCCCGCCGACGCGTTCACCTTCCAGCCGCCGAAGGGGTTCACGCAGGTCGCCAAGCTCGAAAATGCCGCCGCGGCCAACGCCGACGACAGGGGCAAGGAGCCCGCGAACCCCCTCATCGGCAAGCCGGCGCCCGACTTCACGCTCGATGTCCTCGACGCCCCCGGCAAGTTCCGCAAGGTGAGCAAGGCCGACCTCGCGGGGAATGTCGTGCTCATCGACTTCTGTGCGACCTGGTGCGGCCCCTGCCGCAAGGAGCTGCCCGACGTCCAGCTCATGGTCGATTCGTACTCGAAGGCGAAGAAGGACGTCGTCGTGGTGGCCCTGAGCATCGACCAGGTCGAGACGGGCGACCTGAAAGAGGCCCGTGAGAAGGTC
>JAJYDH010000405.1 GCA_021777685.1 Planctomycetota bacterium
CCCCGCCCCCCAGGCCCCGGCCAAGGTGATGCCGGCCCCGGTCGCCCCGACCAAGGTCGCCCCCGCCCCCCAGGCCCCGGCCAAGGTGATGCCGGCCCCCCAGGCCCCGAGCAAGGTGGCGCCCGTCGCCGCGCCCCAGATGCCGTCCAAGACCATGCCGGCCGCTCAGGGCTGAGTTTCCCCCGACAGGGCAGCGTCGATTCCCCGGTCGCTCGCGCGGCCGGGTTTTTTTTTCGCGAGATCGCGGGCGATACCGCCGACGCTCGCCGCCCGGTCTCGCGGGTTGTTCTGTTTTAACTCGTTATTTTCGAGGCGATTAGGCGCCAAGGGCGGGCTCGTCCGGTGGGCGTGACGGGCGGTCCGATCGCCGGACACGGTCTTCGGCCCGGTCCCGGGTCGGTGGGACTTCCCTGGCAGGTGGCGTCGGCTTTCGGTAGACTGTTCGAGATCTGAGTTGGTGCCCGGGGTGGCGCCGCCTCGGCGGCCCGCGAAGTCTGGACCCGACGACGGCCCCGGCGGACTCGCTCTCATCCGACACGTCCCGCCCCCGGAATCGAGGGGCGGGGTGATGTCGGGGCGCCGGGCGCGTTCGCCCGGGCGGACGGACCGGCGTGGTCCGGAGCGACCGAAGACCAGGGGACGGCAAGCGACCGAGACGAGGAGCCGACCCGGCCGCTCGTCTCGATGAGGAGTTGATGCCCGCCATGATGATTTACGTCGGTAATCTGGATTACGCGGTGACCTCGGAGGAGCTGCGGGCGCTGTTCGAACCGTTCGGCGTGGTGGCCATGGCGGAGGTCCAGGTCAAGGCGAGGACCGGCCAGTCTCGGGGGTTCGGCCTGGTGGACATGCCCCGGCAGAACGAGGCCGACGCCGCGATCGCCGCGCTGAACGGCAGCGACTTCAGGGAGCGCGCCCTGACGGTCAACGAGTCCCGGCCCCGCCGGACTGTCCGCGACCTCTACGCCGGCGGCGGCTGGTTCGGCGGCGGCCACGGCGGCTGATCCCGTCCCGACCCTTCGACCCCGCTTTCACTCGCGACCGATCGTCATCCCGATCCCCTCCGGCCCGTCGCAAACGCGGGCCTGGCGGGGATTTCGAGTTGCCCTCGGCCCCTCGGCCCGGCCCCTTCGAAAAAATCCGGATGGGCGGGCCCGCGGTGCTTCTCCGCGCGGGCCGATCTCTCTATGATCGAGATGTCAGGGGCGGGCCCTCTCCGCGCGAAGAGCATCGCCGCGCGTCCCGGAACCTTCGACCGACACCGGCGATTTGATGCGCGCCCCCCGAGCCTGCCATGACCAAGCCCGATCGTGAACGCAGCCTGGCGATGTTCGTCGACCTCGAGAACCTCGCCATGGGGTTCCAGAATCAGCGCAAGACCAAGTTCGACATCCAGAAGGTGCTCGAACGGATGGTCGAGAAGGGCAAGCTGATCGTCAAGAAGGCGTATGCCGACTGGAGCCGCTATCAGGCGTACACCGCCCCGTTCCACGAGTCGGCCATCGAGCTGATCGAGATCCCCCGCCGGAGCCAGACCGGCAAGAACTCGGCCGACATCCGCCTGGTCGTCGACGCGATGGACCTGGCCTGGAGCAAGCCCCACGTCGACACCTTCGTGATCGTCTCGGGCGACTCCGACTTCTCGCCGCTGGTCTCCAAGCTCAAGGAGAACGGCAAGCACGTCATCGGCCTGGGGATGAAGGGCTCGACCTCCGAGCTGCTCCGCGACAACTGCGACGAGTTCATCTATTACGAGGACCTCGAGCGCCAGGAGCAGGACGAGCAGCAGCTCGCCACCAACCTCTACGCCGACATGCCCGAGCGCAAGCGCGAGGTCTACACCCTCCTCATCGAGGCCTGCAACGCCCTCCGCCGGGAGAACCACGAGGTCCTCTACGCCTCGATGATCAAGGACACGATGAAGCGCAAGAAGCCGTCGTTCGACGAGAGCTACTACGGCTACCGGAGCTTCACCCACCTCCTCGAAGAGGCCGACAACCACGCCATCTGCGACATCGAGCGCAACCCCAAGAGCGGCACCTACGTCGTCACCCGCTTCGGCGAGCGCGAGACGCCCAAGAGCGAGAAGGAGCGGGCCGAGAGGACCGAACAGCGGGCGGCCCGCGGCGGACGCCGCTGACCGATCTTCTCAACCGAAGCGGGTGCCTCGGGGTGCGTTCTCGGACCCCTCGTGGTATCCGGTAGCACCCCACTGAACCGTGATTTGGGGGCTAGGGGCTTGAAGAACGCGGGTCCATAAAGCATTCCTCCTGGCATGGTCGCCAGACCGTGTCCCGAGGAGAAATACCGATGGACCCGCAGTCCCAATTCCGTCACAACCCCGACTGTATCGCACGGGGACAAATCGTCGGTGCTAGGGACGGCCGGGGCGATGGTGTGTTGAGCGGATGGATGTTCCTGGTGGGATGTGCCTCCCACTTCTGCTGGGAGCACGACAGCCTGAGGGGCACCGCCGGGCCGGGAGGTCGGCTCAAGTGGTGCGAGCGGGCGCCGGCGATGGCGGCGGGCCTGACGGACGATGTGTGGACGATGCACGAGTTGCTGAGCCAGCCGATCCCGCTGCCGCCCTGGGTCGCCCCCAAACGGAGAGGGCGACCACCGAAGCGATCTCAGAACCCCGAGCCGGTTGCGGCATGACCACGGTTTACTGTGGTGCTACCAGGTCCGCGCCGGGTTCGTCTTGGTGTGGTCGGCGGTCAGGAGGATGGGCAGATGTCAGGTTTGAAGAAAATGGGCGACTTGTCGGGTGTGTTGAACCTGGAGAAATCGGGGGGGATGACCTCGCGGGACGTGGTCGACCTGATTTCCCGGCCATTGCGGAAGGTCAAGGTGGGGCATGCGGGGACGCTGGACCCTCTGGCCTCGGGGGTCCTGGTGGTCTGCGTGGGCTCGGCGACCCGGCTGATCGAGTATGTCCAGCGGATGCCCAAGGCTTACCGGACGGTCGTCCGGCTGGGGGCGAGGAGCGACACGCTCGACGCGGACGGGCGGATCGAGGTCGAGGACGACCCGCGAATTCCGACCGAGGCGGAGGTCCGCGCGGCCCTGGCGGGGCAGGTCGGGACGATCGAGCAGGTCCCTCCGCAGTTCTCGGCGTTGAAGGTCGAGGGGCGGCGGGCGTATGACCTGGCCCGGGTCGGGCAGGCGGTCGAGTTGGCGGCGAGGCCGGTCCGGGTCGACCGGGTCGAGCTGATCTCCTACGACTGGCCTCGGCTGGAGTTCACGGTCGATTGCGGGAGCGGGACGTACATCCGCTCGATCGCCCGGGACGTCGGCGAGGCCCTGGGGTGCGGCGGCCTGGTCGAGGTCCTGGTCCGGACCCGGATCGGCCCGTTTCTCCAGGGCGAGGCGATCGACCCGACCGGACTGCCGATCGACGTCATCCTCGCCGGGCTCCAACCGACCGAGGTCGCGCTGGGGGACATGCCCCGGCTCCGGCTATCGAGCGGGCAGGTCGAGGCCATCGGCCAGGGCAAGGGGCTGAGGCTCGCCGAGGTCGAGGGGGCCGGGGATGTCGAAGGCGAGGTCGGGCTGATCGGGCCGGACGGCGGGCTCGTCGCCGTCGCCGCCCGGGAAGGCGGGGCGATCCGCCCCCGGCGGGTGCTGGCGGCCGGGAAGGCCCAGGGCTGAGCCGGGGAATTCCGCGAACAGTCGGGCGGGAGGGGTCGAACTTATAGAGGAAGGCGCGTGTCCGGTCTGTAGGGCGGGTGAGCGGTAGCGAGACCCGCCAGGGCCGGCGATGTCGAACCGTTGGCGGGTTTCGCTTCCGCTCACCCGCCCTACGAGACCTCTTCGTTGACGCCGTCCGGCCGACCGGCCTAGAATCCGGGTGGGGTTGATCCGCCCGGTTCCCCTCCATCCACCTCTTCGAGGTCATCGCAAACTTTGATCGAAACCAAGAGCACCGAGCGTTCCGACCGCCACGAGAAGGCGATCCTGGTCAAGGTCCTCCTGTCCGACGCCGAGTATCCGGCCGAGGACCCCCTGGAAGAGATCCGGGGGCTGGCGAAGACCGCCGGGCTGGTCGTGGCCGGCGGGATGCTCCAGAAGCGGCATCAGGTCGACATCGCGACCTACATCGGCTCGGGCAAGGTCGAGGAACTCAAGGGGCTGGTCCAGGCCCACGAGGCCGACCTCGTCGTCTTCGACAACGACATGGGCCCGGCGCAGGTCAGGAACCTCGAAAAGGCCCTGGGCGTCAAGGTGATCGACCGGACCGAGGTGATCCTCGACATCTTCGCCACCCGGGCGAGGACCCACGAGGCCCACCTGGCCGTCGAGCTGGCGCAGCTCGAATACGCCCTGCCACGGCTCAAGCGGATGTGGACCCACCTGTCGCGGTACAAGGGCGGGATCGGCGTCCGAGGTCCCGGCGAGAAGCAGCTCGAAGAGGACCGCCGGCTCGTCACCAAGCGGATCAGGGACCTGAAAGAGAAGCTCTCCAAGGTCGAAGGCCGCCGCGAGCGCGAGGTCGCCGGCCGCGGGGACGTGGCGACGGTCGGGCTGGTCGGCTACACCAACGCCGGCAAGTCGACATTAATGAATGCCCTGACCGATGCGGGCGTCCTGGCCGAGGACAAGCTGTTCGCCACGCTCGACACCCGGACCAGGCGCTGGCGGTTCCGAGGGGGGGGGTATGTCCTGCTCTCGGACACGGTCGGGTTCATCCGCGACCTGCCGCACTCGCTGGTCGCCTCGTTCAAGGCGACGCTGGAAGAGGCCCGCCAGGCCGACCTGCTCCTGCACGTCGCCGACGCCTCCAGCCCCGAGGCCGAGGCGCAGATCAAGGCGGTCAACACCGTCCTGGAAGAGCTGGGCCTGGCCGATCACCCGACGATCCTGGTCCTGAACAAGGTCGACAAGGTGCTCGACCGCTCGTTCCTCGACGTCCTCAAGGCCCACCACGACGACTCGATCGCCATCAGCGCCTCCAGCGGCGAGGGGGTGGACAGGCTCGAACAGGCGGTCCGCGAGTCCTTGAACGAGCGGGCGCTGGACGCCGAGGTCGAGACCAACGTCGGCAACGGCCGGGTCCTGTCGTACCTGGCCCAGCACGCCAACATCAAGGACCGGACCTACGACGAGGATAAGGTCATGGTCCAGTGCCGGCTCCTCCGGCGGTGCCTGGACTTCCTCAACGAGCACGGGGCCCAGGTCCGGACCAACGGCCAGCGGCTCCTGGCCTGACCTCCCCGGCATGGTCGATGAGACGATGGTCGATGACCTATCGGGATTTTCCGATTCGTCCATCGACCATCGTCTCATCGACCATGCCGAGCCCGATCGACGTCGATTCCCGGGCCCGGCCGGTCCTGCTAACATCCGCCTCGATGTCCCCTCCCTTCGCGGATCGATCACCCTCCCGGATGCCCGAACGTGGACGACTTCAACCCCTACGCCGCCCCCGAAGCCGGCCTGGCGCCCCAGCACTTCGCGACCGAGGAAGACGAGGGGCGCGGGGTCTGGCGGGACGGCAAGACGCTGGTCATGGCCAAGGCCGCCCGGCTCCCGTCCCGGTGCGTGAGGTGCAACGAGCCGGCGACGTTTCGGCTCAAGCGAACGCTCTCCTGGCACACGCCGCTGCTCTATGTGCTGCTCATCAGCCCGCTCATTTATGTCATCGTCGCGCTGATCTTCCGGCAGACGGCGAAGGTCCAGATCCCGCTCTGCGAGCGGCATCGTGCCAAGCGATCGAAGGCGATCGCGACCTGCTGGCTCGTCGCCCTGGCGGGTTTCGCCCTCTGCTTCGCCCCGGTGTTCAATTCGGACCTGATGCCCCTGATCGGCGTCGGGACCCTGATGATCCTCGGGGCGCTCGTCGGGGCGCTGTTCATCGCGGTGGTGACGCCCCGGAAGATCGACAAGACGCACGCCTGGCTCGA
>JAJYDH010000406.1 GCA_021777685.1 Planctomycetota bacterium
AATTTAATATAACCCATTCCGCCCCCGGGGTCACATTAATCATTTTTGAAGAAGAAGTTAAGTTGGGGGCCATCGCGTCGAATACCTCACCGATCCGTGGAAGGATTGGCCCGGCAGGATGTACTTTTGCCCCGATCCTGGGCTCAGAAGGCCGAAAATGTACGCCGCCGGGCAGGACCATGACCTGATGTTGCGGGAAAGCGACAAGGCGCCCCCGATTTCCCTCGGTCACGAATTGATCCGCCATCAAACTCGCGATGATAAAGCTTGTCGGTGCTCTCGCGATCGCCCGGGACGCGTCAGGAAACTCTCCGCGTCCCGTCCGCCGATCGGCCATCTCGAAGATCAAGGGACGTGGAGCATCCCCTGCGACTAAGTCATTGTGAATTTGGGTTCGCTTTTTCCAGGGTGGCGCCTTTGCGCATAATCGCTTGCCCCTGAGACGATTTATGGAACGATCGGGATGACGGGGAAATTAGAGATCTCAGATTCGATGTCTCAGATCTCCTATTTTCACCAGACACCCATAAACTGTCTCGGCGGCAAGAGAAAAAGTGCAAAGCCGGCTCCCGGCTGGATTGGGTTCGAGTTTTTGGGTGCCGGAGATGCCGTCGGTATGTTGGTGTCGAGTCGGTCCCGGGACTTCGGGGGAGGTTGGGTTCGTTTTACCGAAGGGCTCGCCGGGCATCCGGAATAGGTGGTGGGGCTCGCCCGAGGCTCGACCCACCCTCCGCAAAACGCGCAGTTCCGCAATGGCTTCGTTTGGGATCGGGAGAATGGTCTCCTCAAGGGCTGGTCTGGTCGATTCCGGGCGGCTCTGGTAAGGTTCGCGGGCAAAGGGCGAGCGGACAGCCGTCGGGGGAATGCCCGGACGGAGTCGGTCCGATCGGCCGGAGGACTCGGGCCAACCAAGGAGGAGGACGCCCATGCGAACGCTCATCGCCTGGACATTGCCGCTGGCCATCGGGGCCTGGGCCGCCGGATCGGCCTCGGCGCAGGGGACCCAGCCGGCCCCGAAGCGACAGGCCCCGGCCGGCAAGGCCGCCCAGCCGGCCCCGGCCGCCGCGCCGGCGCCGGTCGACCCGGCCGCCGTGAAGGCCCAGCAGGTCGCCGACCGGCAGGCGATGGACGACGTCCTCGCCCAGTGGGAGGTCAAGAGCAAGAAGATCGTCTCGCTCGACGTCGCCTTCGAGAAGATCGAGCGGTCCAAGGGCTTCGGCGACGAGTTCTACCAGGGCCGGGCCATGCTCCAGAGCCCCGACCTGGCCTGCCTGGAATTCCGCAAAGTCCTGCTCGACGAGAATCGCAAGCCGATCGTGAAGGCCGACAAGGACGGCAAGCCCGTCGTCCAGCTCGAGAAAGAGCCCTACGAGCGGATCGTCTGCACCGGCACGGAAGTCCTCCAGTACGCCTGGGACACCCGGCAGATCATCGTCCACCCGCTCGACAAGGAGATCCGCCAGAAGGCCCTCCAGCAGGGCCCGCTCCCCTTCCTCTTTAATATGAATGCCGCCGAGACCAAGAGGCGGTACAGCATGTCGCTGCTCAAGCAGAACGAGCGCGAGTACCTGATCGGGATCGTGCCGAGCGAGCAGATCGACAAGGGGGCCTTCACCCAGGCGTTCCTCTGGCTGAGCAAGGAGACGTACCTGCCCAACAAGCTGGTGCTCTATCCGGTCGGCGGGAAGGACCCGGTCGAGTACCGGTTCAAGGGCGAGAACGCCGTGATCCGGGCGAACGTGGCGATGGACAAGAGCTTCTTCGGCTTCACCAAGATCCCCGGCTGGAAGGTGATCGTGAACCCGGAGGGCAACGCCCAGGGCGCGCCGGCCGACGCCCGGCCTGCCGCCGCCGCCGGGGCCGCCCAGCCGAAACGGGCCATCGCCCAGCCGGCGATGCGCCCGGCGTCTCGGCCTCAGTGACCCGATTCCCGACGTCGACGGCCACGCCGCCCGGACCGGCCCGCGCGGACTCCCCGAGGTTTGACGAAGGGAGTCGGGCGGGCTTATAATCGGTCAGACAGGTCGGCGCCGGACGGAGTGAGCCGCCCTTCGCTCGCGACCCGGTGCCGCCCTCCCGGGCCTTTGCCGAGGCCGGCCGTCCCGACGATCCGCCCGCCTCCGCGTCGAGCCACTCGACGCGGGCCGGCCAGCCCGGGGAGGTCGGCCGATCGACGGAGGGAGTCCATCTCAGATGATCGGATCGTTTCCCGCGCGCCGGCTCCTCGCGACGCTGGCATTCCTCTCGGCCCTCGGATCGACCGCCCTCCCGACCGCACTGGCCCAGGCCCCCGCCGCCCCCGAGACCTACCCCGGCCAGTTCTTCACGATCGAGGAGCCGATCGACAGCGAGGCCCTGGAGCGGATCAAGGCCTCGACCAAGCAACTGATCGCCCGGTCGATCGCCCAGAAGACCGGCCGGCCGATCCTGGTCTTCGTCGTCCAGCCGGGCAAGGCCCAGCCGGGCTCCAGCGGCTTCGGGACCTCGTTCGAGCTGGCCAATTACATCTCGACCGAACTCGCCGGCGCCAGGTTGACGGTCGCCTACGTCCCCCACCCGCTCAAGGGCTACGCCGCGCTCCCCGCGCTGGCCTGCGACGAGATCGTCATGGGCCCGGACGCCTCGATCGGGCCGATCACGCCCGAGGGGGACGCGGTCAAGGTCGACTATCGCGAGCCGGTCCGAATTCTTGCCCGCCGCAAGGGGAAGGACCCCGACCTCTTCGCCGGCCTGCTCGACCGCGACGCCGACCTCAAGCTCGTCCGGACCGCCGACCGCCAGGCCCATTACGTCCTTCCCGAGAACCTCGCCGCCTTCCTCAAGGCCAACCCGGTCGACGAGAAGGACGTCCAGCCCGCCTGGGAGGGGGGCAGCCGGGGCGTGCTCTCGGCCGCCCGGGCCCGCGAGGAGGGGTTCGCCAAGCTCATCGCGTCCGACCGGGCCGAGATCCTCAACGTCTACCGGATCGACCCCCGCGCCCTGTCGACCGACCCGACCCTTCTCCAGGAGCCCCGGCCGGTCTGGATCGCCATCGAAGGGCGGATCGACCCGATCAAGGAGGCGTATCTCCGCCGCCGGATCGACCAGGCCCGGCGCGAGGGGGTTAACCTCATCTTCTTCAAGCTCAACACCCAGGGCGGCCTGAATACCTCGGCCAACAACGTGGCCGGGCTGATCGCCGACATCAAGGACATCAAGACCGTCGCCTACATCGACGACCGGGCCACCGGCGTCTCGACCCTGCTGCCCCTGGCCTGCGACGACATCGTCTTCCGCCGGGGGGCGATCATGGGGGGCGTCCAGCAGATCATCACCGGCGGCAACGGCCAGGTCCAGAACCTGACCGAAAGCCAGGTTGACAGCCTGACCAAGCGGGCCGAGGGGCTCGCCTCGCAGAAGGGCCACCCGCCGGCCGTCGCCCACGCGATGGTCGACCGCCATGCCGGGATCGTCCAGGCGACCAACGCCAACACCGGCGCCCCGATCCTCGTCCTCGAAGCGCAGGCCCGGGCCAACCCCGAGCTCTACCTCAACCCCGTCACCGTCAAGGAGCCCGGCAAGCTGATGGTCGTCCGGTCGGGCGAGGCGGCGGCGCTCGGGCTCGGCCAGGAAGTCGAGGACGACGAGGCGTTCAAGACGATCTACGGCCTCCGAGGCAAGACCATCCGGGTCGACGGCCCGACCTGGGTCGACGGCCTCGTGACCACCCTCAACGACCCGTTCGTGAGCTGGGTCCTCCTGTTCATCGGGATCTTCATGCTGATCCTGGAGGTGAAGATGCCGGGCGTCGGCCTGCCGGCGATCACCTCGGCCCTCGCCTTCCTCCTCTTCTTCTGGAGCCGCTACCTGAGCGGGACCGCCGACCAGCTCGAAATCCTCCTGTTCCTGGTCGGGCTGATCTGCCTGGGGCTGGAGCTGTTCGTCTTCCCGGGCTTCGGCGTCTTCGGGATGAGCGGGTTCCTGCTGATCGTGGTCTCGATCGTGATGGCCAGCCACACGTTCATCTGGCCGACCCAGGATTACGAATATCGCCAGATGGCCGGCACGCTGTTCCAGGTGGTCGCGGTGATGGTCGGGGTGGGCGTGGGGGCGTCGCTGGTGGGCCGGTATCTGCCCTCGATGCCGATCCTGAACCGGATGGTCCTCAAGCCCGAGCCGTACACGGGCTCGGTCGAGGAGGTCGAGGACGGCTACCCGGTCGACAAGCCGCCGCCCTCCGAGGAGTACGAGTCGCTCGCCTTCCTGATGGGCGAGACCGGCCGGACGACCACGGTCCTCAAGCCGTCGGGCAAGGCCCGGTTCGGCAACCTGCTGGTCGACGTCCGCGCCGACGGCTACTATATCGAGAGGGACGCACTGATCGAGGTCATCGACGTCCAGGGGATGCGGGTGATCGTCAAGCCGGTGGCGTGAGCCGACCGGCCGGGCCCTCCCGCTCCCCCCGGACCGCTCAGGGACGAGGACAGCGTTGCTCAGCGCCTCGATGCTCGTCATCCTCCTGACGATCGGCCTCGCGATGCTGGTCGTCGAGGACGTCTTGCCGACCGGCGGCGCCTTCGTCCTGATGGCGGCCGGCTGCCTGATCGCGGTCGTTTACTTCGGTTTCACCCTCTCGAATGAGCTGGGCTGGCGCTACCTGTTCGTGGAGCTTGTGGTCGGGCCCGTGGTCTACTTCACGTCGATGTTCGTGGTCCCGAGGACGCCGCTGGGGCGCCGGGCCTATCTCCGGCCGCCCGACTCGGAGGAGGTCGACGTCAGCCACGCGTGTCCCCGACTCGACCGCTATCTCGGGCTCAGGTCGAGGGCGATCACGCCGATGAAGCCGCTGGGCCTGGTGGATTTCGACGGCCGGCGGGTCGAGGCGATCTCCGAGCAGGGGCTGATCGAGGCGGGGTCGATGGTGGTCGTCGTCGGTGCCCGGTCGGGCCGGCTGATCGTCCGGGCGTCGGAAGACCCGACGCTCCCCGGGTGATCCGCCGGCATCCCCATCAAGATTTGCCCGCCCCTCGCGAATTCACCCCGGGGCGGGGTCGCTTGGCGCCGCGCCGGCCTTTAGAATTGAAGTTCACGGGCGGACAGGCCAGCATTCGCCGACGAGGGGCCGCGTCGAACTTCCACCTCTCCGGCATCGTGCAACGACGTCCGGACCGCCTCCCAACACCGAGGATTCTCCCATGTTCTCCCCGATCTTCGCCCAGCAGGGTCCGCCGGCCTCGGGCCCGCAGATCGCCATGCTGGTCCTGCTGGCCGTCCTGGGCTTCGTCGCGCTGATCGTCTTCGTCCTGATGGCGAAGTACTTCAACCTCTGGATCCAGGCGTCGTTCTCCGAGGCCAAGGTCACGCTGATCGACCTGATCGGGATGACGCTCCGGAAGGTCAACCCGCACATCATCGTCCGCTCGAAGATCATGGCGATCCAGGCCGGCCTGAGCGAGAAAGACGGCCTCACGACCCGGAGCCTGGAGGCCCACTACCTGGCCGGCGGCAACGTGCCGAACGTCGTCCGGGCGCTGATCGCCGCCAACCGGGCCGACATCCCGCTGTCGTACAAGCGGGCCGCCGCGATCGACCTGGCCGGCCGGAACGTGCTCGACGCCGTGCAGACCAGCGTCAACCCGAAGGTCATCGACTGCCCCGACCCGACCAAGGGACGCCAGACGATCGACGGCATCGCCAAGAACGGCATCCAGCTCAAGGTGAAGGCCCGCGTGACCGTCCGGACCAACATCGACCGGCTGGTCGGCGGGGCGACCGAGGAGACGATCATCGCCCGGGTCGGCGAGGGTATCGTCACGACCATCGGCTCGGCCGAGTCGCACAACCTCGTGCTCGAAAACCCCGACTCGATCTCCAAGCGGGTGCTGGAGAAGGGGCTCGACGCCGGCACGGCGT
>JAJYDH010000407.1 GCA_021777685.1 Planctomycetota bacterium
GCCGTTTCTCGCGCGCCATCGAGATGAGATTTTCTTCCGATCATCCGACGCATCGAACTGGATGCTTGCAAGGAATGATTCGCTCACCTATCATGTCACGACATCGACAGGAGATTGTGCATAGTCGTCCCCCCGTCCCGTCACCCGGCAGGCATCTCCCCATGCGCGACCTCGCCCTGACCGCCATCGTCGGACTGCTGATCCTCGCCCCGGCCGCCGGGGCCGAGGACGAGGTTGTCATCCCCCAGGACCCGGCACAGCGTGCGCGGCATGCCCGCGAGCGGCTGGAGTGGAATCGCCGGCTGCTGGTGGATTCCTACGAGAAGGTCGGCAATAAGGACCCGCGCTGGGACGGGCCGGCCCGCGAGGCCCTGACGAAGGCGGCCCTCCTCTTCGCGGGCCAGGGCGGCCCCGACACCCGGCCGGAGGACGTCTACAAGGCGGCCCGCCTCGCCGTCGACGCCGGCTGCGACGACCCGATGATCCTTCACGTCTACGCGACCACCTCCCGGGCGGCCGAGAAGCTCGCGGCCGTCGAATACAAGCGGAGGATGGCCGAGGCGACCCGGGCCCTGGAAGCGTCCCGGTATCCGGCGATCAAGCGCGGCCTCGAGATGATGAGGCACGCGCTCGCGATGACCAGCGACAAGATGCCCCAGGAAGACCGGGAGGAATGCGGCCGGCTCCTCGACGCGGCCCTCCGGCTGATCCCCGAGAGCCTCGCGCAGGGGGACCAGGGCCGGCAGGCCGATGAGGTGAGATACACGCTGGCCTGGGACATCATGAGCGGCCAGAAATTCCTGACCGGCGACTATCAGGCGGCGTTCGAGAAGGTCGAGGCCGTGCTGTCCAAGGTCCCGGCCCTCAAGGTCGCGTGCCTCCAGCTCGAAGGAGAATACCTGACCTATTACGCCTGGGAGGCCCGGGGGATCGGCCTGGCCCCGACGGTCACGGAGGAGGGCTGGCGGAAGTTCGGAGAAAGGCTCGCCCGCGCCGACAAGGCCCTCCGCGAGGCCTGGGCCGCCGAGCCCTCGGGCGAGCGGACCCCCACGCTGATGATGACGGTCCTGAAGGGGACGGGCTGCGAGCGGCCGGAGATGGAGACCTGGTTCCGACGCGCGATGGAAGCGGACGTCGACAACTTCAACGCCTGCTTCGCGATGATGGACTGGCTCGACCCGAAATGGCACGGCTCGCCCGAGGAAGTGCTGGCCTTCGGCCGGGCCTGCCGAGACACGAAGAACTGGCAGGCCAGGATCACGCTCCTGGCGGCCGACGCGCACATCCGCGCCGTGCAGCTCAAGCCCTCCGACGAATACCGCGCCTATTTCGCCAGGCCCGAGGTCTGGGATGACATCCGGACCATCTTCGAAGACTATCTCTCCCACCGGCCGAACGACGCCCCCGCCCGGTCGACATATGCCGCATTCTGCTACAATTCCAACAAGATCGAGGAGTCGGCGAGGCAGTTCGAGAAGGTCGGCGCCAGGCTCTACGCGACGAACTTCTACACCCTGGATCAGATGAAGGAATTCCGCGCGCACGTCCTCCGCGTGGCGAAGGAGCGGGCGAAGGAGCGGGCGGAGGAGCAGGCGAAGGAGGCCGAACCGCCCGCGCGACCGAAATGAACGCGCCCGCCGAAATCCCGCCGGAAAGTGTGATCAATCGCGACGCTCGCGAAGGAATGTATCGGGTAGTACCCGCGCCGGGCGATGGGCCCGGCTCGTCGAGACCCCGACATCGCACCCGATCGCGAGCGCCCCCCGTGAACGTCATCCCTCAGCAGTTGTTCGAACTCCCGGCCATCGGCCGGCCCGACCCGTTGGCCAACGCCCTCAAGACCGGCACTTCGGACGACTGCCCGCGCGTGCCCGAGGACGCCTTCGCGGTCAACGCCCGCGCCGGCGAGTTTTACATGAGCCTCCGGCCCCAGAACCTCTATCATGCCTGGCTCGTCGACCAGGTCGCCATCACCTCGCTGCGAATCGACCGCGAAGGGCGGGTCGAACGCCGGCTCCGCGACCGCGTCGTCCTCCGCGCCGAGCTGTTCTGGGACGACGACCGCCGGCTCGAAGCCGAGGAACTGAGCGATCGGCTCGCGGCGGCGCCGTCGAAGGTCGTCAACCTGCTCCGCCGGACCCCCCAGGGGTGCGACTGGATGATCGCCCGATGGTCCAGGCTGGCCAGGGTCGCCGACCTGGCCGGCTCCTGGGACGACGCCCAGACGTCGCTCGCCTTCGACCTCCTCGGCACCCGCCCCGACGAGCGATCGGGCCGCCCCGGCGAGGCCATCGACGCCGAGGGACGGCCGATCGAGCCCGCCGAAACCCTCGCCGCGCTGGCCCGTCGCGAGGTCGCCGCCCTGCAACAGCGCAAGGAGCAGGTCGCCCCGCTGGACGCCCTCGACCGGACGATGACCCTCGCCGACTACGCCGACCACGCCTGCCCCCTGCTCCGCGAGTCCCGCCGCCGAGCCGCGGCCCTCCATCGACAGATGAAGTGGTTCCTGGCGCAGATCTACTTCAAGAATCCCCACGCCGATATCACCGCCGAAGCCTTCAGGTACTTCCAGCGCGAGGTCGGCCCCGAAACCGAGCCCGAGGAGACGGCCTCGGAGACCCTGCCCGAGCCCGAAGCCGAATCCGAGATCAAGGCCGACCCCGTCCCGTTCCCCGACCGCCGCGAGGCGAAGCTCCGCAAGGCCGAGGGCCGGAACGAGGCCCGCCGCCGCAAGCTCGAACGTCTGAGGGCCTGACGAGGCCGGTCGGCCCGATTTCGTCGGGTAGGGCTTGCCCCAATACCGTCAAATGAGATGTAAAGCGTGTTTTGGACGGTCTTTCTGGCTCCCTCCCCCCTAACGGGGGAGGGGACCAAAATCCCGTCGTCATCGCGTTTTATGACTCATTTGACGGTATTGGGGCTTGCCCTGCCGACGATCGGCCCGGACGGCAGGGCAAGCCCTGCCCGACGCGGAGAGGTCGTCGGGCTCGTGATGAGAGACGATCCCGGATGCGACCCGGCCGAAACAGGGCCCCTGTGCGCTCTTTGACAAGAAAATGAACATTATTTGCGATTCGGGCCAATCCGGCCGGGACCGTGGACCGATCGTGGTCTGTGCAAGACGCAAAAATGGGCGATCTGGGCCGATTTTGCCTTATCCGTGACAGCCCGCCGGAACCAGGTCGAAGGGCGTCGTCGAGGCCGATCCGCTGGTACGGGAACGAAGCCAACAATGACGAGAGATGGCGGATCAGGTAGGGCGGGTGAGCGGAAGCGAAACCCGCCAACGTGCCGCGTGGCCGCCTCCGGCGGGTTTCGCTACCGCTCACCCGCCCTACAAGGAGGGCCTTGCCAAGCGCCGGGGCTACCGCGACTTGAACTCCCGCCTCTTCCCATTCGCCCCGATCTGGACGGTGAAGCTCGACCCGTCGGGCTCGACGGCGACGTGGATGAACTCGCCGCTGGAGTTGTCGGGGTTGGCGATCAGGGCGGGGTCGGTGTTCTGGTCGGCGGGGGTCGCGGCGTTCTTGTGGAGCTGATAGGCGGCCTGGATCGAGGGGACGGCCCGGAGCCTCTTGACCGTCTCGGCCGAGCCCCCCTTGCGCGGGCCGTTGTTCATGATCGCGACCGTCGGGGCGATGGTCTGGATCAGGGTCGGATGGTTGGAGATGTCCATACCGTGATGCGTGACCTGGTAGAGGTCGATCGGGCCGACCCGGTCGACCGGGCAGACCAGTTGCTTCTCGACGTTCCAGGTCAGGTCGCCGCCGTCGAAGAAGTCGAACTTGCCGAGCCGGAACCGGAAGGCCAGGCTCCGGGCGTTGTCCGTCGTGTCGACCGGCTGGTCGGCCGGGGCGGAGTCGCAGAGCGGGTTGGCGGGCGACGAGGGGCCTTCGATCACCCGGCCGCCCGAGGCGAGCACGACCGCCTCGACCCCCTTGAGGGGGAGCGTGTCGCCCGCCTTGAGGGCCTTCCGCCTGCCTTCGGACGCCTTCCGGTAGTTCTCGCCGAGGGCATCGCCGGCGAATGGCCCGTCCGGGTAGTTGGCACGGTCGGCGTCGGCGGCCTTGGGGTCCGGGAGGCCGCGATCCCAGAAGTGGTCGATCCGGAGCCGTCGGGCGAGGCCATCGACGCCGCCGAAGTGGTCGACGTGCCAGTGGGTCGTCACCAGGTGGTCGAGGTGGTCGAGCTTCGCCTGCTCCTTGAGGACCTTCTCGATCCGGATCGGGTCGCGGTCCTGATACCCGGGCCATCCCGAATCGATCAGGACCGACTCGCGATCCGGGGTGACGATCAGGGTCGCCGCGCCACCCATCACATCGATGAAATAAATATCCAGCCCGTGCGACGGGCCGTCGGCCCCGCAGAGGAGCACCACCAGGGCCAGGGCCGCGAACGCTCGGGTCTTCATATATCCTACTCCAGCCCCCGGCCGATCTCGAACACCGCCTCGGCGTCGAGCACGCGGTCGTTGGCCTCGAACAGCGACCGGAGGGCCGCCTTGTGGATCTTCATCTTGGCCCCGCCCACGCCGAGCGCCCCCCAGCAGCGGACGCCCTCGCGCTCCGCGCCGCGGTCGGTCGGCTTGACCCCCGCGATCCCGGCCGGCGGGACGGCGTTGAGGTCGATCGCGACCTTCAGGCCCGGCAGTTCCTTGCGGACGCCCTCGGGCAACAGCGCGATCCCCGCCGCGCCCGCCGCGATCACGATCGAGGCCCCCGCCAGCCCGGCGACCAGGTCGGGCTCGGCCGAGGTCGAGAACGCCGAGAGCGTCTTGCCCGTGACCGTCGATATCTCGTCGGCCGTCGCCCGCGCCCGGTCGGGCGACCGCGAGCCGACGGCGACCTCGGCCCCCGAGCGGCTCAGGAGCCGCGCGACCCGCTGGCCGACCGGCCCGGTCCCCGCGAGCACGGCGACCCTCGCCCCCTCGACCGACCCGCCCGAGCCCTCGATGGCCGCGAGCACGGCGGCGGCGGCCGTCGTGTTGCACCCGTTGGCGTCGAACAGGACCGAGACGCGGAACGGCCCGAAGAAGGCGTCCGTGACCGCCTTGAGGACCGCCTCGCCCGCCGCGACGTCCGACCCGCCGACGAAGATCGCCGACCGGGCCAGGTCCGCCCCCCCTCGGGTGAACAGGGCCCCGTAGACCAGGTCACGCACCGCGCCCGGCGCGATCCCGCCGTGGCGGAACAGGACGTCGACGCCCGAGTCGACCGCCACCACGCCGTCGAAGACGCTCGGCTGAGGGTCGGGGTCGAGTTGGATCAGGATGGTGCGCTTCGTCGTCGTCGGCTCGGCCATGATTCCCTCGTGAGCGGGTAGCGGGTAGAAAATGCAGGAGACCATCGAGACCGCATCTAACCTCTTCTCTACCCGCTACCCGCTACCCGCTATCTGCTCACTCGCCCGAGAACGGGTGCTTGGCCGTGTCCTTCTTGGCGATGACGTCGGCGGCGCTGGGCGACTTCTTCATGGCGTTCTGGATGGCGAGCTTGGTCGCCTCGTGGTTGAACTTGAGGATCTTGTGGTTGTCCTCGGCGGCGGGGTGGATGAAGACGCCGCAGACGATGACGAGGTCCTCGGCCTGGGCGGCGGGGATGGTCCCCTCGGCCAGGCAGTCGGCCACGGCCTTGGCCACGGCGTACTGGGCCGGGCCGAACATCTGGACGGCCTGCTTCATCCCCTTGATCGTGACCTTGGTGACCAGGACCGTCGCCGGCTTGGTCAGCAGGTTCGGGGCCAGGACCGCCAGGAGGTTCGAATGGCCGGCCGACTGGTTGGCCAGGGCGTTGGCGAAGGCCACGCCGACCGGGCCTTCCTTCGAGCCGATCAGCAGGTCGATGTGGGCGATCTCGTTACCGTCGCCCACCAGGGCTTC
>JAJYDH010000408.1 GCA_021777685.1 Planctomycetota bacterium
CGAGCGGGTTCTTCGCCCGGGGGTCGCACAGCTCCCGGCGGAAGAGGGCCGTCTGGATGTCGGCCTCCTTGAGGGTCCCGCCGGCCGGGAGCTCGACCCCGGCCCGGAGGAGCAACGCCCGGAGGATCTGGTCCTTCTTGAAAGGCCGGTCGGGCTCCAGGCCGAGGAGCCTGGCCGCCGCGGCGTCCCTGGCCCGGGGGAGGTCCAACGGGTCGTCGAGCGTGAGGTCGTATCTCTCCCGCAGGGCCGCCGCCTTGAGGCCGGGGGCGGCCCCGGTCAGTCGCCGGAGGTCGGCGGGGGTCGGGCCGGGCCGGCCGAGCGCGAGGGCAGCCAGATGGGCCCGGATCGTCGCCCATTTCAAGGCCGGCGGGGCGCCCTCGATCCCCAGGCTCTCGAGCGCGAGCCGTCGCCCCTCGTCGGTGAGCAAGACGTTCCTGGTCGGCTTGCCCTTCTTGTCGCGGGGATGGCCGACCGCCCCGGCCGATTCCAGCGCCTCGACCGCCGTCGAGAGCCGCCCGGCCCAGTCCTGGCCGGTCCAGCGGTGCTCGACGAACGGCCCGAGGTCCTTGCTCAGCGCGGCCGTCGTGGCGCCCCCGCCGCCGGCGGCGAGGAGCCGGGCGAGCACGAGCAACTGGACGGGCGGGAGTTCGCGGGGATCGCTCATCGGGCGGCGTCTCGATTCCGGGCCCGTTCGGGCCGAGGGGTCACGTCTTCCCGTCGAGACAGTCTAGCATGAAGGCCGATGGTGGGACATTCATGCACGGGTCTCCGCCCGGGCGGGCGGAGGGAAGCCCCTCGACCCCGGGCGTCGGGCGCGGCAAGATGGCCGTCCGTGACGAATTGTTTCGGGGTCTCGCCGGGAGGGGTCGGCCCATGCCGCGTGTTGATGGTCTACGGCCCCTGGTTCGAAACCGATACCGCACCCTTGATGATCACAGAGTCGATGTTCCGGTCGCTGGAAGAGCGGTACGGGCCATACCAGATGATGTTCCGGGGCCTCTTGGTCCCGCAAGGACAACTCGCCCCCCGGCTGATCGGCCATACGCTGTCGGCGCTGATCCTGGGGCTGGTCGGCGGCGAGGCGGCGCGGCGGTTCGCGGCCATCGGGAGGGCGTGACCCCCTCAGGCCGAGGCCGGCCTCGCCGGTCGGCGATCCCGGGCCATCCGTGAGAACAGGAAGAGCGCGAGCCCGGCCACGACGAGGATCGAGATCCCCACGACGGGCCGGTACGCGACCCAGGCGATCGCGATCGTCACCAGCGACAGCACGGCCGCCACGCTGAACGCCAGGAAGCCGGTGCCGAAGCCGACGATGCTGCCGATGAACGGGACCACATCGGCCAGGACCGACAGCGGGCCCAGGACCATCATGATCCCGATCGCCATCAGGATGAACCCGACCAGCCGCAAGATCCAGGTCAGCGTGCTGTTCTCGGCCTCGGCCTGCTGGAACATCTGGTCGGCCGTCGCGGTGCCGACCTGGAGCCGGTCGATCGTGGTGCCCGCCCTCGTGTCGTAGGGCTCGAACGAGTCTCCGGCCTGCTTCGAAAGCAGGCTGACGACCTGCGGGCGGACCTGCTCGAACGCGACGGTCACGTCGCCGACCTGGGGGTCGGACGGGCTCTCGCCGAGGTAGAACCGGCCGGCGTCCAGCTTCGCCCGGTCCTTGAGGTCGGCCGGCAGGGCGTCGCGCCCCTCCTCGCCGACGGCCAGCGGCTCGACCTCGCGGATCTGGTCGACCAGGCCGGAGGGGAGCTTGAAGGCGCCCAGGGTGACGACCTGCGCCCGGACCTCCCAGTTTTCGATCGGCCAGCGGTCGGGGTTCTGGTGGCCGTCCGGCCTCTTGAAGCGGGACGAGTCGACCCGAGCGTCGGCCCATCCCTTGTCATAGTTGTAGGTCGTGACCCGCTCCTCGCCGCCGCCGAGCTTCTTGCGGGTCTTGGTCTCGGACCGCTCCTTCCACTGGTACATCTGGACGACCCGGCGGAGCTTGAGCGCCCTGGCCGAGAGGGCGAACTGGGGGTCGGTCAGGGTCTCGGTCGTGGTGGCCTCGCCGGTGACGTGGACGAGCTTGCCGGAGTTGGCCGGGTCCACCTTGTCGGGGGCCACCGAGACGACGCCCGACTTCCCCTCGGCCAGCCCCTGCGCCGTGTGGACGGCCCGGCCCTCGTTCCAGGACAGCACGACGAACGAGAGGGCGAAGAGGATCAGGCCGATCGGGATGGCCATGAACGCCTTGCCGATCCGAGACAGCCAGCCCTCCGACGAGGTCTCGGAGAAGCTGTCGCCGCCCGACGAACCGCCGTCGCCCCACGAGGCGCCCTCGCCGCCGCCCCAGTCGCCGCCGCCGTCCCCGCCGCCGCCCCAGTCGCCGCCGGACATGGTAATCTCGCTCCGCAGGTTCTCGAAGGGTCGTCGCCCGCCTGCTCTGATCTTCGCCGGGAGAGCCCCCATATTAGCGGTCGGGGCGCCGCGGATCGATGAGGTGCCCGACGCCGGGATCATGGCGGATCGTTCGGCAGGATCGAGATGGCGAGCCAGGAAGGGGATTCGCCGAAAGGAAAGCTTCACGGCATATTCAAATCGTTCGGCAGGACCGGGATGGAGAGCCAGGGCCGCCGGGACGCCCGGACGAAGGCCGCGCGCAGCGCAGCGGCCCGCTCCGCCTTGGCGAGCGAGCCCTTCATCCTCGACTCGTCGGCGATCACCTGTTCGTCCCAGAATTGGGCGCTCTTTCTCGAGGCCTCCCTCTCGGATTCGAACTCGGCTGTCCGGACCCTTCCCCGGTCGTACTCGGCCATCGAGCGATGCTGCTGGGCGTTCATCTCGTGAAATGCGGCGAAGAAGCGGTGCTGCCGCTCCGCCACGGCACAGTCATCGGCCGCGTACCGGCAGTAGGTCGCCCTCCGATAGGCCGAGGAGGCACCCAGGAGGACGGCCACGGCCGCCACGAGGACCATCATCCGCCGGACCGTGAACCGCACTCGGGGCCATTTCATGCCGACTTCCCCCGAGAATTCGCCTCGATTTCCCCTCACCACGCGACCCGGTCGAACATCGCTTTCAGCCGCTCGGCCCGGCCGGGGTTGAGGGTCGCGACGTGGCCGATCCGGCCGAGGAGGTGGGCGCGGAAGTCGGGATGGCCGGATCGGTTCTGGCCCTCCGGGCCGTGCCGGACGCAGTTGTGGAGCGTGGCCTTGAGGGCGTCGAAATCGTCTCGGGGGACGTTCGGCCGGTCGTTCAGGACCGCGCCGGCAAGAATCTGGCGGACACCTGGACGCATCACGCGGGTCTTCCTAGTATGGACGGCGAAGCCTTCCTCCAGCGCGATCGCGCAGGCGTGGACGTGGAACCGGGCGATCGACCGGGCCAGGGAGTGGTCGCCGGAGAAGGCCAGGTCGTCGGCATACCGGGTGTAATGAGCCCCGGCGGAGGCGGCCAGGCCGGCGAGCCGGCAGTCGAGCCGGTAGGCGCAGAGGTTCGCCAGCCAGGGGGACGTCGGGGCGCCTTGCGGGAGGTGCGCCTTCCGGTAGAGTTGCCGGGTCCGCCAGGCTTCGGGGCCCGACTCGGGCGCGTCGGGCCGCCGCCAGATGTCGAACGGGGCCCGGTTGGTGCAGAGCCCGGCCAGGGCCCGGGCCACGGCGTCGGGATAGCCCGCGGCGCGGAACAGGGCGGCGACCCGTGCGGCGGCGATGGTCGGGAAGAAGTCAAGCAGGTCCATCTTGAGCACGACCGCCCGCCCGGCGTGCCCTTCGACGAACGTCCGGACCGACCGGCCGGGCCGGAACCCGTGCGCGGCGTCGTGCGGGGGGATCGCGGAGAGAACCTCGCGGAGGATCTGCCGCTGGATCGCCTTGAGCCGGGTCTTCGGGGCCTCGATCAGCCGGGTCGAGCCGTTCCGTTTCGGCTTCCAGCGGTAGTCATAGTGGCGGAGCGGCCCCGCCACCGTCGCCCGCTCGATCCCCCGGCGGTCGGCGAACCAGTCCAGCTCGCCCGGCCCGAGGCCGAGCCGACTCGCCAGATCGGCCGGCGTCGCGATCGCCGGGACCGGCCAGGTCGAGGGCGGCCCGGCCATCGGGGCCATCTTCGGCGCGGGCCTGGCCTTGAAGGACAGCGAGAACGGCCACTTCGCCCGGAACTTCGCGTCGAGCCGGAGGAAATCCCCCACCCGGTCGGCCGAGGGCCGCGCGTCGGGGAACGCTTCCAGGAGCCGACGAGCCAGCGGCCGGAGCCACCGAGGGCGATGCCCCAGCGACCTGCCGCCCCGGTCGACCACGTCATCGAGCCGCCAATGCCCCTCCACCAGGGCTTCGGCGAGGTCCCGAGCGGTTGTCCTGAACGGGTCCATGAGCAATCGGCGACGGGCCGCCCCAACCAGTCCGGTCCGGCGTGAGCGGTCGTACGATGCAATCGTACTTCGGCTCACGCGACGGAAATCGATGCGTGATGGGCTCCCCCGGGGTAACCCCGGAGAGGCGAAGACCGGCCGACTCGCGACGGCCGACCTCGCCCGCTTGGGGCGACCCCGACGCCGGCACTGAACCTACGGACCGACTGAACTCCCGTCAAGCGAAATTCAGCGTTCTTCGAGCCGGACGTGGCGGACTTCCCTGGAATGGAGCCAGGCCAGGAACGATTCCTGCTCCTCGGACAGCTCGACCTCGGTCATGTTGTCGGTGTCGAGCGGCGAGACGAGGTAGAAGACCCCCTCGTCGACCCACTTCGCCACGTCGTCGGCGGCGAACCAGAAGTCATCCTCGCCCAGAGGCGGGAGCCCTGGCGTGTCGCGGGGGCTCATGAAGTAGACGAGCTGATTCCGCAGGCGGGTCGTGATCGCCAGGGGGGCGACCTCGGGGCGGTCGAGGGGGACGAGCACGAGGCGAGCCATCGGTCGGGCCTTCATTCGAGGAGGGTCGGGAACCGGGGCCGAACGTAACGCGCCCCCGATCGTCCCGTCAATTGCGGTGGAACCTGGTCATCGCCCCGGCCCGCGCCTTGCCGCCGTGACCCTTCATCTTTAATCTGGAGCGAATGGGCCGATCGGAGCGGCCGGGATGGACCTCCAACGCAAAGTTAGGATGAAGATCGTGATATTCGCGAACGCGGGACGGTTGCGGAAGCTCGCCCTGGCCGTGGGAACTTTGGCGATCCTGGGGGCCGGGCCGGCGGGCGACGACGCCCGGCTGGCCGACTATTTCGGGTTCCTCCCCCTGGAGGTCTACAAGCTCGACAACCGGATCACCGGGGTCCTGGTCCGCGACCTCGACGGCGACAAGGTCGACGACATCGCGGTCATCAACAACGCCCGCTCGCGGATCGACCTGCTGCTCAGCTCGAAGAAGCCCGGCGACGCCGAGGACGAGGTCCCCTTCGACAAGAAGGACGAGGTCAACCAGATCTCCAGCGACCGCCGGATGAGGCTGGTCAGCGTGCCGGTCAACAAGGAGGTCGTCAGCCTCCAGGCGGGCGACTTCGACGGCGACGGCAGGGCCGACCTCGTCTATTACGGCACCCCGGCCGGCGTGGAGATCCTCCACAACCAGGGCGGCGGGAAGTTCGGCGACCTCAAGAAGCTCAACACCGGCGAGGCGATCGAGGCCCCCGGCGCGCTGAGCGTCGGCGACCTCGACCGCGACGGCCGCGACGACCTGGCCCTGCTGGCCAAGGAGGAGATCCTCCTCATCTTCCAGCGCGAGAAGGGGAAGCTCGACGAGCCCGAGCGGCTGCCCCACACCCTGGGCAACCCCAGGATGGTCAAGGCCGTCGACCTCGACGGCAACGGCGTCGACGACCTGGCGATGCTCGAAGGCGGCTCCGACGACCCGATCCGCGTCCGGTTCGCCGTCGACAAGGGGAAGCACGGCCCCGAGGAGCGGT
>JAJYDH010000409.1 GCA_021777685.1 Planctomycetota bacterium
CACCATCCGAAATGCTGGTGGGGCTCGCCCGAGGCTCGACCCACCCTACATTTTTATTTCCGCCGATGGATCGTCCAGTCGATGGCGTTCCTGAGGAGCTTGTTGAACGCGGGCTCCTGGAAGTCGTCCGCCTGGCCGAGCGAGGTGTAGAAGACGCGGTTGCCGGTCGCGGGGGCGTTGACCCAGGCGACGGGCTCGGGCTCCTGGCCGGGGATCGATCCGATCAAGAGGGGCGAGGCCGTGCCGGCCAGCGGGCTGACCTTGTAGAGCGAGCCGTGCCCGACCAGGCCCGACGGCTCGACCCCTTCGAGGACCGGGTGCGAGACGCCGGGGGCGAGCGAGACGACCACGGTCGCACCCGCGCCGTGGTGGTTCGTGTAATGGCCGCCGAGGACGTCGGCGTCGAACTCGGGCCAGGCGGCCCGACCGTCGGGGAGCTTCGCCCCGGCCCTTGGCGAGAAGGCATGGCTGGCCGTCCGGATGCCGATGACCGGCTTGCCCTCGGCCACGAACTTCTTCAGGGCCTCGACCTGCGCCTTCGGCAGGACCCGGCGGCGGGCGCTGACGAGCATCAGGTCGGCATCGGCCAGGACGTTGATCCCGGCGAGGTTATCCCTCGCCCCTTCCTGGTCGAGGACGTAGTCGACCCGGTAATCCTTGAGGAGGTGGGCCGAGGCGAACGCGGGCAGGGTGGCCTCGGTCCGGTACTCGTCGTCGGCGATCACGCAGGCGACGCTCGGCCGGGGGTCGTCCTTGAATCGGAAGGGCTTGCCGCCGAGGATCTGGTCGCTGGTGATCGTCGGGGCGACGAACTTCTCGACGTGCTCGACCATCAGGTCGGTGCCGGCGAAGTGGTTCACATGAGGCGACCTTTGCGGGTTGTACATCGTGTCGGTCATGTCCCGCATCAGGACGACATGCCGGCCGTTCCTGGCCATCTGCCGGAGGCCGAACGGGCGGCCGAGGACGCACATATTCAGATGCACGCCCATGAGGACGACGTTCTTGACCTGGCGCTCCTCCAGGATGCTCCAGATCAGCTCGCCGTCGTCGCTGATGTAATCCTCGGGCCTGATCGTCAGCATGTCGGATTGCGACTTCCAGGGCGCCCTGGGGTTCCGGCCCATCGACGTCAGCTCGGCGGCCCATTTCGAGTGCTCGGCCGGGTCGTCGTCCTCGCCGCCGTCGGTCTGGTCGATGGGGTACTGGCCGCGCTCCTCGGGGGGGATGACGTAGCACCACGAGGCGATCCCGGCCGGCAGATTTTTCGACCTCGCGACGTCGAGGGCGTGCTTGCGGGCGGGGTGGTCCTTGTAGGCGTCCATGCACGAGCTGGGGGCGTGGATGATGACGGCCCCCTTGTCGCGGGCGGCCGACAGGACGCGGTCCATCGTCGGCGCCATCTCCTTGGCCCGGCGGACGGCGTTCAGGCAGTGGTGGAGGTCCCACATGTCGCAGACGATGACGGCCGTCTCGCGGGGGTTCCAGGTCTCGGGCTTCTCGATCAGGCGGAACCGGCCGTCGGCCTCGACCCTCGAGCGGAGCCGGACTTCCATCTTCTCGCCCTCCTCGAACGCCCGCGCCGCGAAGACCGGCGTGAGCAACGCCAGGGCCCAGAGGCCGACGGGAAGAAGTCGTGGTCGATGCACCGGACACCTCTCGAATGTGGATTTGTACCTTGTAGGGTGGGTGAGCGGTAGCGAAACCCACCAGGATCGGCCACGTCGGATCTGGTGGGTTTCGCTACCGCTCACCCACCCTACAAGAACCCGCTTTCGACCGGTGGACACGGCCGCCCGAGACCCGATAATACAGGTCCGAGCCGACGCAATCCACGACGAGCATCCGATCCGCCCGGATCGAGGAGCGACGATGCCAGGATTCGCCCCGAAGCTGCTGACCGCCTGCCTGATCCTCGCCGCCATCGCTCCCGCCCGGGCGGACGGCCCGAAGAAGACGGACCCCTCGAAGCTGTTCGCCCGCGACAACCTGATCGCCTGGTGCATCGTCCCGTTCGACTCCAAGCACCGGGGGCCCGAGGAGCGGGCCGCGATGCTCGAACGGCTGGGATTCCGGCATTTCGCCTACGACTGGCGAGCCGAGCACATCCCGACCTTCGACGCCGAGATCGCCGCCCTCAAGCGGCACGGCGTCGCGCTCGACGCCTTCTGGGTCGCCCCCGGCGAGCTGAATCGCGAGTCCCGGCTGATTCTCGACGTCCTGAAGCGGAACGGCGTCAAGGCCCAGCTCTGGGTCCTGATCGACCAGGGGGGCGACAAGGTTTCCGGCGAGGAGCAGGCCCGCCGGGTCGAGGCGGCCTGCGGCAAGCTCGGGCCGCTGGCCGAGGAGGCGGCGAAGGCGGGCTGCTCGCTCGCCCTGTACAACCACGGCGGCTGGTTCGGCGAGCCCGAGAATCAGATCGCCATCATCGAACGCCTGAATTCTGGGGGAATCTCGAACGTCGGCATGGTCTACAACCTGCACCACGGGCACGAGCATACGGCCCGGCTGGCCGAGGTCCTCGCGAAGGCGATGCCCTATCTGAAGGCCGTGAACCTGAACGGGATGGACCCGGGGCGCGACCCGAAGGGGCGGAAGATCCTGCCGCTGGGCCAGGGCTCGCTGGACCTCGCCCTGCTCCGGACGATCGTCGATAGCGGCTACTCCGGGCCGATCGGCATCCTCGGCCACACCCAGGACGACGCCGAGGAACGGCTCCTCGACAACCTCGACGGGCTCGACTGGCTGGTCCCGCAGCTCGAAGGGAAGCCCGCCGGCCCGACCCCGAGGCCGCGCACGCCCGTCCCGCCGTTGCCCCCGGGGCAGGCCGAGGCCCGGCCCGGCGATCCGTCGACCGTCGCCGCGCTGTTGGCCGAGGCCCGGACACATGGCGACGCCCGCCGGGGGGCCGAGGTCTTCGCCTCGGCGAAATTCGCCTGCCTGACCTGTCACAAGGTCGCCGGCCAGGGGGGCGAGGTCGGGCCGGATCTCTCGACCGCCGGCCTCTGCATCAAGCCCGAGGAGGTCGTCGAGTCGATCCTCTGGCCGAAGCTCAAGGTGACGCCGGGGTACGAGGCCGTGGCCGTGGCGACCGCCGACGGCAGGGTCCGCCAGGGGTACAGGCAGTCCGAGACGGACGCCGAGGTCGTCTTCCGCGACACCGCCACCAACGAGGTCGCCCGGCTCCCGAGGGGGGAGATCGAGGCCGTCCGCGAGGTCGGCACGCTGATGCCCGAGGGGCTGGCCGCCGCCATGATCCCGGCCGAGCGCCGCGACCTTGTCCGGTTCCTCCTCGACCTGGGCCGGCCGGGCTCGGCGACGGCGTCCGACCTGATCCGCCACGCCCACGCCTCGCCGGCCACCTTCCCGTATGACCGGGCCCCGCTCGACCCGGCCCGCTCGCCCGACTGGCAGCACCCCGTCAATCGCGGCCGGCTCTACGACTTCTACGCCAAGGAGGCCGCCCACTTCCGCAAGCTGGCCGAATCCCCGTCGCTCCTGCCCGACTTCCCGGGCCTCGACGGCGGCAAGGACGGGCACTGGGGGAACCAGAACGAGAAGGTCTGGGCCGACGTCCGCTGGAACTCGGCCGACCTCGGGACCGTCCTCTCGGGCGTCTTCCGAGGGGGCGGCGTGATCGTCCCCAAGGGCGTCTGCGTCCGGCTCGGCGACCGGGGCGAGATGGCCGCGTGCTTCAACCCCGAGACCTTGACGTATGACGCCGTGTGGACGGGAGGATTCGTCAGGTTCTCCGACGTCCGCCACGGCTTCATGGACGGCCTCCTCATCGACGGCGCCCCCGAGCCGAAGCCGCCGGGCGAGAAGCCAGCCGGGCCCTTCGTCTACCACGGGTTCTACCGGAGCGGCAAGCGCGTGGTCTTCGCCTACAAGCTCGGCGACGTCGAGATGCTGGATTCTCCCTGGGTCGAGGGCGGCGAGTTCGCCCGGATCGTCGGCCCGGCCAAGGACCACCCGCTCCGGAACCTGACCTCGGGCGGGCCGTCGAAGTGGCCCCGGGTGATCGAGACGAAGGGGACGCTCGGCAAGGCCGGGCCTTATGCGATCGACACGATCGAGCCGCCGTTCGAGAACCCGTGGAAGGCGCTGATGTTCTTCGGCGACCACGACTTCCTGCCCGACGGGTCGGCGATGATCTGCACGATGGAGGGGGACGTCTGGCACGTCACCGGGCTCGACGCGACGCTGGAGCACGTCCGCTGGCGGCGGTTCGCCTCGGGCTTGCACCAGGCCCTCGGGCTGAAGGTCGCCGAGGGGAAGGTCTACGTCCTGGGCCGCGACCAGATCACCCGGCTGGTCGACCTCGACGGCGACGGCGAGGCCGACTTCCACGATTGTTTCAGCAACGCTTATGAGACGTCGACCGCCGGCCACGACTTCATCTGCGGCCTCCAGCGCGACGATCAAGGGCGGTTCTACACCAACTCCGGCCGGCAAGGGCTGATCCGGATCGCGGCCGACGGCCGGTCGGTCGAGACCCTGGCCGGGGGCTTCCGGAACCCCGACGGCCTGGGCCTCGGCCCCGACGGCACGATCACCTCGCCCAGCTCCGAGGGGGAGTGGGTCCCGGCCTCGATGATCGCCGAGGTCCGGCCGGGCGGCCATTACGGGGCCAAGGGGCCGAGGGACGGCAAGACGCCCGACCTCCCGCTGGTCTACCTCCCCCGGGGGCTGGACAACTCCAGCGCCGGCCAGGTCTTCGCCGACTCCGACCGCTTCGGGCCGCTCGGCGGCCACTGGCTGCACCTCTCGTTCGGGGCGGGGGCGTGGTTTTTGGTCCTCCGCGACCAGGTCGACGGCCAGCCGCAGGGGGCGGTCGTCCCCATGCCCGGCCACTTCGCCTCGGGCGTCCACCGGGGGCGGATGAACCCCAGGGACGGCCAGCTTTACGTCTCCGGGATGGCCGGCTGGGGCACCTACACCCCGCTCGACGGCTGCTTCCAGCGGGTCCGCTACACCGGCGAGCCGGCGCAGCTCCCGGTCGGAATCCGGGCGTTCGAGAACGGCGTCCTGCTGACCTTCTCCCGGCCGGTCGACCCCGAGACGGCCAGACTCCCCACATCCACATTCGCCCAGGCGTGGAACTATCGGTACAGCCCGAGCTACGGCTCTCGGGAACTCTCGCCGGGCCATCCCGGCGTCCCGGGCCACGACCGGCTCGCGATCAAGTCGGCCCGCCCGATCGGCTCGCATCAGTTGTTCCTGGAGATCCCCGACATCCAGCCGGTCGACCAGCTCCACCTCCAGGTCGTCCCCAACCCGGGGGAGACGGTCGACCTGTTCGCCACGGTCCACCGGCTCGCCTCGCCGTTCTCGGGCTTCGAGGGCTACGTCCCCGCGACCAAGACGATCGCCGCCCACCCGATCCTGGCCGACATGGTCGCCCTGACGATGAAGCCCGCCCCCAACCCCTGGTCGAAGGCCATCCCCGGCGCCCGGTCGGTCCGGATCGAGGCCGGCAAGAACCTGACATATCTGCCCCGATCGATCAATGTCCGCCAGGGCGAGGCGATCAAGCTGACCTTCTCCAACCCCGACGTCGTCCCGCATAACTGGGCCCTGATCCGACCCGGGACGCTCGCGACGGTCGGCGACCTGGCCAACAAGATCATCGCCGAGCCCGACGCCCTGGCGAGACGTTACATCCCCCGGACCGCCGACGTCCTCGCCCACACCGATATCGCCGAGCCGCAGGGCCAGTCCGTCATCTACTTCAAGGCCCCCGACCGGCCCGGCCGATACCCGTTCCTCTGCACCTTCCCGGGACACTGGATGGTCATGAACGGCGAGATGATCGTGGAATAAATTAAATTTTATCTGTAGGGTGGGTGAGCGGTAGCGAAACCCACCAGAGACG
>JAJYDH010000410.1 GCA_021777685.1 Planctomycetota bacterium
GCCAGGTCTGGGCTGCGGGACATGGCTTCACGATGGACCGGCCCCGGTCTCAGTTCAACTCCTTCGGGGCCCCTCCGTGGAGTTCGTTCGTCCCGTCGCCCCGGCATGCGCTCGGGCGATTCGCGATCCCGGACGTCTTCGCGGCGACCGGCTACACGAGCCGGATGAGCGAGTGTTCGTCGTACCTGGGCGTCGTGGCGCTGGGCCTGCTGGCCTACGCGGCGATCCGGCGGGTCCGGTTCCCCCGGGCGGGATACTGGTGGTCGGCCCTGGGGCTGATGGTCGTGCTGTCGTGGGGCTCGCAGGTCGAGGTCGGGTCGGGCCGGATCGGCATGCCGGCGGGCTGGATTTATGGGATCTTCCCGCCGTTCCACCTGATCCGGGTCCCCGCCCGGTTCAACCTGTTCGCCGCGGTCTGCGCGGCGGTCCCGGTGGCGGCGGCCGTCGCCGACCTGATGGGCCGGATGAGGGGGCCGATCGCACGATCGTCGCTCGTCCTCGGGTGCGCGGGCCTGACCCTCGCCGACCTGGCGATGGTCCCGTTCGAGACGTCCCCGATCCCGCCGATGCCGGGGATCTATCGCGAGCTGACCTATCGAGATCCTGATACATCAGTCATCGACGCCCCGATGTTCGGGTCGAGCGAGGGCCAGGTCTTCTCGTCGCTCTGGGGCTACTGGCAGTCGATCCATCGGGCCCGGACGACGGCCGGCTATCCCGGCCTGCCGAACGTCCCGTTCGAGGCCGAGATCGTCCGCGCCTCCCCCTGGTGGTCGGGTCGGCTCGTTGCCCCCGTCGCCGGGCGGTTCGGGGCCGTCGAGGGGGTGGACGAGCGGGATTACGCCTGGCTGTATCTCAAGGCCCACCGGTTCGACCACGTCGTCGTCCATCAAGGGCGGTGGTCGGACCCGAAATATCGGGGCGGCCTCGATCGGATCAAGGCCCTCCTGGCCGAGGGCCGGGTCTTCGAGGACGCCGACGTCGCGGTCATCGCCTCGGCCCGGCTCCGGGCCCCCGAGCACCTGACCTGGCTCTGCGGCGAGGGCTTCCGCCGCGACCTGATCCACCCGGCCTCGACTTCCTACGGAGTCCTCCGGGAAGGCCGGATCGTGGTCGCCAACCCGACGCCCGATCGGCCGATGATCGTGAGCCTGGTCGAGGTCTGGGCCTTCGCCCGGCCCAGGACGGTCCGATTGACGGAGGAGGGCCGGGAACTGGCCCGGTGGACGATCGATCCCGGGGCGCCCCGGACGCTCGACTCGCCGCCGATCCGGCCGGGGGATGGCGTCCGCGAGCTTCGACTGGAGAGCGACGGCGACGATCGCCCGACGCGCCACGCCGAGCGGCTCGACGACGCGCGGACGGCTTACAGTCTGAGGCTCAGGGCGGTCCGCATCCGGAACGCGGACTGACGCGATCGAGGGCAGGGAGGGCGAGTCAGATGCGGATTGCCTGGTTCATCCACCGGTATTTCCCGTGCGTGGGCGGGGCCGAGAATTACGGCCGGGCGATGGTCCGCCGGTTCGTCGCGGCCGGTTCCGAGGTGGACGTCTTCACCAGCGACGCCCACGACCTCTGGTACTTCACCAACAAGGGCCGGAGGCGCGTCGAGGCGCCCGTGGAGTCGCGGGTCGACGGCGCCCTGGTCCGCCGTTTCCCGGTCAAGCACCTGCCGCTCCAGCGCTATTTCGGCAGGCTTTTGAGCTACGCCCCGCACTGGCCGACGCGCTGCGTCGCCGCGTCGTACATGCCCATCCTGCCCGGGATCGGCCGGGTCCGGGGCCCGTATGACGCCGTCTTCGCGGTCGGCTTCCCGTACACCGTCTTCTCATACGCGGCCTATATGACCGCGCGGGCGGCGGGCGCCCCTCTGCTCCTGACGCCGTTCCTCCACCTGGGCACGCCCGGCGATCCGGTCAATCGGGCGTACACGAAGCCCCACCAGATCCGCCTGCTGGCCGAGTCGGACACCGTCGTCGTCCAGACCGGCCTCGAAGCGGGCGCGGTCCGCGACTGGGGCATCCCCGACTCGCGGATCTTGACGCTGGGCATGGCCGTCGAGCACGCCGAGGTGACGGGCGGCGACCGCGCCCGGTTCCGGTCGGAGCTGGCCATCCCCGACGAGGCCCGGGTCATCGGCCACCTGGCCACGCTCGACCTGAACAAGGGGACCAACGACCTGGTCCTGGCGACCGAGCGGCTGAACCGGTCCCGGCCCGCCGACGACCCGGTCTACCTGATGCTCGCCGGCCCCAGCTCGCCCGACTTCGAGCGGTTCATGGACGAGCTGCCGACCGCCTCGTGGCCCTGGCTCAAGCGGCTCGGGCCGCTCCCGCTCCCGGACCGTCCCGACTTCTTCGCGGGCATCGACGTCTTCTCGATGCCGTCGAGGACCGACTCCTACGGGATCGTCTTCCTCGAAGCCTGGGCGAACGCCCTGCCGGTGGTCGCCGCCGCCGCCGGGGGGGTCCCCGACGTCGTCCGCCACGGCGAGGCCGGCTATCTCGTCCCGTTCGGCGACCTCGAAAGGCTCTCCGAGGCCCTCGGCGGCCTGGTCGACGACCCCGAGCGGGCCCGGGCCCTCGGCGCCGTCGGCCGGAGGCTCGTCGACCGGGGCCACACCTGGGAAGACCGCTTCGCGACCCTCGAAGGCCGGGCCCGCGAGCTGATCGCGGGCCGCCGGGCGAGGCTCAGCTCGGCCGGTTGAGCATCTGTCCGCCAGGAATGCGAAAAGGCCCGCGCACCCTTCCGGGTGCGCGGGCCTTTGCAGAGGGCCGTTGGAGGAGAACTCAGGCGGCCAGCGTCTTGCGACGGCGGCCGATCGCGACGGTGCCGACGAGGCCGATGGCGAGCATGGCCATCGAGGCCGGCTCGGGCACCGAGGTCCCGTTCGGGATAAAGGTACCGCTGGCGGCCATGTCAATGTTGCCGCTGTTGACGGTCGGGCTGGCCCCGAGCCCGCTGAGCAGCAGGCTGAAACCCCCGAGGTTCGACGTGGTCGTATTGAAGTTGTAGTACGACCCCAGGGCCGGGGCCATGGTGCCGAAGATCGAGCTGCCCAGCAACTCGGTGATGCCGTTGCCCTGATTCATCAGCTCGATGGGGTTGGACCCCGAGAAGGTGGCGCTCAGCAGCGTGCCGGTGAAATTTCCGACCGTGCCCGTGATCGTGAGCCTGCTGCCGCCGTCGGCGAAGAACTGGTTGCCCGCCGTGTCAGTACTGGTCAGGGCACCTGTGCTGAAGCTCAACAACCCGTTGGTGATGGAGAGATTGCCGCCGTCATTGGCGGTGGTACCCTGACCCTGGGCGAAGCCGACCGAGATGCCCGTGCCGACGACGCCGGTCGAACTGACGGAGACGGTCCCGCCGGTGGTCGTGCCGACGAACAGATCGATGTATGCCGAATAAGACGGGGTGGCCGTCGCGATGAACGCGAGGCTCGCGAGCAAGGCGGTGCGCATCAGGGTGAACATCCTCTTCCTCCTTCGAAGTATCGCTGGCGAGGGGAGACCCGCGACAGGGCGTTGATGGCCGGTGTCCCTAGACGCGAGGACTCCGAGCTGCCACTCCCTTGCCGACCGAATAGAATGCGAGACGCGGAGGTTGGCATAGACCTCACGATCGCCCCACATCAGTTCAGGCATCCTTGGCCTAGCAAAAGCGGGACCGTGAGTTCAAGAGCAGAAGAACTAGGTGGGGCGTCTGGTCTCTCTCGCCGAAAGTCCCAGGGGCACAGACGGAAGCGATCGGGGCGCCGCCGACGGCAGGATGCCGACGAGACCAATGTCGATCGTTGGGCCTGCCCGACCCTCCAGAACCGCCGCTCAAGTGAAAGTGCAGTCTAACGCTTGATCCGGCGATTTCAATGGAAAAACCGGACACAATCGCAGTTATCTAAGAAAGATCGAAATCCGTGACTTCGAGTCCCCGCGGCTTCCGGATTGATGGCCCGCCGATTCGCCTTCATGGCCCTCTCCCCCGTCCGGGACAACGGGACTCGGCGCCCGCCGTTCGCGCTGCCGGGAAGGACCTCGTCAGGTCGTCGCGAAAACCTTGTCCGGGCCGAGGACGATTCCCCCGGTCGGGGTCAAACCTTGAGGGCCCGTCAGCGTCGGGCCGCCTCGGCCTCCAGCGCGAGCCTCGACTGGTCCACGTCCTCGGCCCGGACGTCCGGGGCCCGGTCGCGGAATCGGGGCAGCTCGACCCAGCGGGCCGGGCCGGGCGGCCGGCCGACGATCGCGGCCAGGTCGTGGCTCATGGTCATCGCCCCCCGGCCGTTGAGGTGCGTGTGGTCGGCGAAGGCGGCGTCCTCGTAGCCGGCGTGGCGGCCGTCGACCACCGTCACCCCCGGGTGCTTCGCCTGCATCGACCGGACGAACGCGACGAAGGCCCCGTCGACCCCCGACCGCTCGCGCCGCCCCTGGAGAGCAGGCGGCAGCGGGGGGATCAGCCAGTAGACCGGGATGCCCCGAGATCCGGCCAGCGCCAGGAGCCGATCGACGGCCAGGGCGTTGTACTTGTGGCATTTCCAGCCGTCGGAGAGCAGCTTCCTGTGGGTCTCGGCGGGGATGTCGCCCGAGAAGGTCTGCCGGGGGGAGTTCAGGTGGGCGCCGAGGTTCACCCCCCAGTTCCGCTCGGCCAGCCGGTTCGTGGCGAAGGTCGGCGCCGGCTCGCCCTTGAGGGCCGAGGCGACGGCCTCGCGGATCTCCAGCCGGTCCCGGTAGGAGGGGAGCAGCCGGCCGAGGACGATCTCGGCCATCATCCCGGCGCCGCCGGAATCCCGGGCCATCTCCAGGCATTCGCGAGGGGTGAGGAACGCCTGCCAGTGGCGGATGCCGTACTTCGGGCCGCCGGCCAGGATGCTCGGCTTGAAGTCGACGATCAGGGCCGACGGCCGGCCGCCCGCCTCCAGGAGCCGCCGGAGCAGGAAGTACGTCGCGGGCGCCGGGGCCTGGCCATCGCGAAGTTGTAGCTCGACCGGCCCGAACCGGCGCGGATCGCCTCGGGGACCACCCCGATCTTGACCAGGCTGTCCCCCAGGCAGGCGACCTCGCAGCGCTTGGCCTCGCGGGCGACGGCGTCGACGCTCAGCCGCCAACTTAGGCTCGCCGTGTCGGAGAACCGGAGCGGATGACGGGCGAAGGCGGCCTCGACCGTCGCCACCAGGGCGAGCATCCCGACCAGGCCGAGCGGCCAGCGGGCCCGGGGTGTCGTGTCCATCGTCGAGCCCCTTCGGCGGATTCCGTCCCGTCCCGATCAGGGCGACGGCCGGCGCCGATCCTCCGCGAGGAGGTCGAGGTGGGCCGTCGCCAGGTCCGCGACGATCATCGCGGGGGGGGACAGCGGGGTCAAGGTCGAAACGATCTTCCAGTCGTAAAGGCAGGCGTCGCAATGCGCCAGGCGATGGCGCCCCTGCTCCCCCACGATATATAGGATAGGATCGGTGGAGCGACCTCGGGCCGTTCTCGCCGCACGAGGGGCAGCCGAGCCGCTCGCCGGGCCAGTCGGCCGCATCGGTAGAAGATCCGCTGCTCCAGCCCGCGCGACTCCGCCAGGAGCGGCCGGCTCCCGCAGTTCGGGCAGTCGCCCCGGTCCCACGCCCCCTCGGGCCGGAGCCGGTCGAGCCCCGCCGAGATCGGCGCCAGGGCCGGCAGGAGCGCCAGGCGGAGGGCGGAAGCCACCAGCGAGGCGTCCAGGCCCGCCGCCTCGGCCCCCCGGGCCACCTCCTCGGGGCGACCCGCCAGGACCTCCCGGGCCCAGCCCGACAGGTCGATCTTTCGCCCCCGGAGGGCCGCCAGGAAGGGCCTCGCCGGCCCTCTCTGGGCCTCCAGCCAGGGCCTCGGCCAGCAGCC
>JAJYDH010000411.1 GCA_021777685.1 Planctomycetota bacterium
GGGCCGCCCGCCCCGAGGACGATCGGCGTCAGCATCTTCTGGCCCTTGCCGAAGACCACAACCTCGCACCGGAGTTTCCGCGAGACGTGGATCATGGGCGGCCCTTCGCAATCGACCACATAGAGCGCGAAGGGCTCTTCCGGCCGGGGCCTGGCCTTGGGCCGGGGCTGCCCCTCGATCGGGAAGGCCATCTCGTCCTTCTCCTCGGGCTCTGGGAGTTCGTCGAGGACCCGGAGTTTGCCCAGGAACGGGTCGGTCGGGTCGAGGGTCCGGAGGGCATTGAACGCCCCGTACCGCAGCTCGGGCTCCGGCTCATTCATCAGGGCGCGGAGCTTCAGGAGCGAGGCGGCCTGGTCCATCGCGGACATGGCCTTGAGCGCGTGGGAGCGGAATTCGGGCTTCTTCCGGGCCACCTCGTAGAGGATCGCCGCGCTGTCGCCGTCGTTGAGGTAGGCGAGGGCCTCGGCCGCGAAGAACCGGACCGTCTCGTCGGGCGAGGTGAACGCCTGCTTGAGGACCGGGCCGGCGACGGGCCCCAGCCCTTCCAGCTTGATGGCGGCGATCCCCGCCTTCTTGGGGTCGAGCAGGTCCTTGCCCCATTCCTGGAGCCGCTGCTCGCGGAGGGCCGGGTTGTCGATGAGGCTCAGGTAGAGGACGACCTGGTGATAGCGGGTCTGGTTGTGGTGGTACGTCTTGGGGACGTGGAGCACCAGGGCCGAGTCGGTCTTCGCCTCGGCCATGCCCTTGCTGCTGCCGTCGACGGTCTCGTGGAACCGCTGTTTGACGACGTTCTCCAGGAGCTGCGAGGTCTTGCCGCTCCGCCGGACCTCTCTGATGGAAAGGAGATAGGGCGCGTCCTGGAGGACGTGGCCGCCGCCGAGGACCCGGCCGATCTTCGGGTCGGTGGGCCTGGCCGCGCTGCCGATCAGGACCGGGCCGACCGCCGCGGCGATGACCTTATCGTCCTTGTCCCCTTCCTTGGTCGCGACGCGCTGGGCGAGCCGGGTCTGGACCAGCCAGCCCCCGGCCAGGCTGGTGGTCCCGCTGGCGGGCGGGAGCTCGATCTCGACGTCGAACTTGTCCTTCGCCGTCATCCCCGCCGGGATCGTCGCTCGGACGATGACCAGGGTCCGGTTGGCGCTCTTGAGGAACTTGTCGGGGTGGGGAATCCCGGCCTTCTGCATCTCGTCGACGAGCTTGCGCTGCTGCCAGGACGGCGCCGGCTCGGACCCCGTGCCGTCCAGCCCCAGGAGCAGGCCGACGCCCTCGACCTTGACCTCGCTCCCGAAGATCGTCGCGACGTCGCCGATGGTCTCATTGACCTTGGGCGGGACGTCTTTCTTCTTCCTGTCCGCTCCGGTCAGGATCAGGGCCGCGCAAGCCACCGCGATCCCGAGGACCGAGGCGCGACTGGGGGATGTCCGCCGCATCGACCTGCCTCCTTGCATCGATTTGGGCCCGGCCGGGGTGAAATCCCGCTCGGCCCCCCGAAGGACGGAGGGCCTGCCGACCGGCCCGCTCGGCCCGATCCTTCGGGCCGTCGACCGCCGTGCGAACCCGCCAGGTAAGATATGAGCGGGTCCGATCGTTCCGGCGGCGGCGGGACTTTAGCTTTTCGCAGATGCAAGGTCAAGTGCGGTCGACCCGGCCATGTCGACCGCTTCGTTCTCACCCTGGGGATGGGCACTCCGGAGGCGGCCTCCGCGGACTTGCCCGTCGTCCACGATGCGGCGACCCCGAATCGACGGCAGAGCGGCGGCTCCGCTCGATTTCAATCCCCCGGGCCCGGATCGGCAGTCGCGTTGCGCGAGGGGGGCTCGACCCCTCGGAGGTGACGGACGAAGAAATCCCGCTTCCGACGCTCGCCGTAAGGGCTCCCCCCCGCGCCGTGGTCCGCCCCGGGGAAGACGATCAGCTCGAAATCCTTGTTCGCCTTGATGAGGGCATTGACCACCTGCATCGTCGAGGCCGGGTCGACGTTGTGGTCGAGCTCGCCGACGGTCAGGAGCAGGGCCCCCTTCAGCTTGTGGGCGTTGGTGACGTTCGACTGCTCGGCGTAATGGGGTCCGATCGGCCAGCCCATCCACGCCTCGTTCCACCAGATCTTGTCCATCCGGTTGTCGTGGCACCCGCAATCGGCCACGGCCGCCTTGTAGAAGTCGCCGTGAAAGAGCATCGCCCCGAGCGCGTTCTGGCCGCCGGCAGAGCCCCCGTAGATGCCCACGCGGGTCAGGTCGAGATACGGATATTTCCCGGCCGCCGCCTTCATCCAGAGGATCCGGTCGGGCAGTCCGGCGTCGGACAGGTTCTTCCAGCAGACGTCGTGGAACGCCCTGGATCGCCAGTTGGTCCCCATCCCGTCGATCTGGACGACGATGAAGCCCAGCTCGGCCAGGGCCTGCGTCCGGTGGAACGGGGCGAACGTCTTGGGCACGAACGCCCCGTGCGGGCCCGCGTAGATCTGCTCGATCACCGGATACTTCTTGGAAGGGTCGAGCCGTCCCGGCCGGAAGATGACCCCGTGGATGTCGGTCGTGCCGTCCCGACCCTTCGCCACGAACCGCTCGGGGGCGGCGATCCCCTCGGCGCGAAGCGCCGAGTCGTCGCCTCGCTCCAGCCCCACGACCAGCTTCCCGTCCTCGGCCTTCCGAAGCTCGGTGACGGGAGCCAGGTCGACCCGCGAGTAGGTGTCGACCAGGAATCGGCGGTCGGGCGAATAGCGGACCTGATGGTCGCCGTCCCCCTCGGTGAGCATGACCAGGCCGGTCCCGTCGAGGTTGACCCGAGCGAAATGGACGTGGTAGGGGTCCTGGCCGGGGACGATCCCCATCGCCCGGAACCAGACCTGCCGGGTCTCCTCGTCCACGCGATCGACGCCACGGACGAGCCATTCGCCCTTCGTGATCGGGTTCTTGACGGCCCCGGTCCGCGCGTCGATCAGGTAGAGGTGGTTCCAGCCGTCGCGCTCGGACATCCAGAGGACCTCGTCGGTCTTGTCGAAGAACTGGAGATACGTCTTATTCGAGTAGTCGACGAACGTCGGAGACTTCTCCTCGATGAGAGTCTTCGCCTCGCCGGTCGAGGCGTCCACGGCCACGACCCGGAGGGTCTGGTGGCCTCGCTGGTTATAGAGGAATGTGAACCGCTTCGAGTCGGAGGACCAGCGGACCTCATCGATGCTCCACGGGTTGATGAACAGGGCATCGGAGACCTCGATCGGCTTCCTCGCCTCGACGTCGAAGAGGTGGGGCTTCGAGATCGGCACGCGGTCGCCCGGCTTGAGGTAGTTGTAATGTGAGAGCTGCGGCTGGAGCTGGTCCTTCGGAGACGACTCGATCAGGTAGACCTTCCGATCGTCCCCCTTCAAGGTCCGCATCGCGACGACCTTCTTCGAGTCGTCCGACCAGAAGACCGGTAGCTCGTAGGCGTCGTCCTCGGACCCTGCTTCGCCCAGGATGAAATCCTCCAGGGTCTTCCTGTCGTGAAGGTAGAGGCGATGATCCTTGACGATGACGAGCCATTTGCCGTCGGGCGAGAAATTCTTGCTCGCGGTGCCCGGCCTGGGGCGGAAGTTGCCGTTGCGGCCCCTCGGATTGGCAGGCTCCTCGGCGGGACGCTCGGGGGATTCAGCCCTGGCGATCTCGTCGGTGGGCGGGTCGTAGCTCCATCCCGATCCGGCCGCCTCGAAGCGGATCTTGCCGTCGTCCTCGACCTGGATGAAGTCGAAGGGGAGATGATCGGCCGGGAACGGCTTCTCGGCCGCCTTCGAGAGGGATGCGGCGAGCCGGGCGTGGTCGAAGGCCGGCCCCCTCGTCCCGCGAACGGCGTCGACAAGGATGAATTCGCGGGCCTTTCCGGGCCCGTCGACGCGATACCAGAACCGGTCAATGTTCGCGAACCAGTGGGGCGTGACATGGTCGCGGAAGACCTTCCCCTGGGCCCGCTCGCGGAGCGCATCGGCCCGCGCGTAGTCGTCCCGGATGCCCTCGGCCCGGGCCCGGCCCGGGAGGCCCGATCCGGCCAGCGTGACGAGGATGCAGACAATGCGGGCGGTTGAGATCGAGGGGCTCAGGATCATCCGGGGGCTTCCTCCGGTCGGTTGAGGTTCATCGGTGTCGTTCAGCCTCAAGAGTATCGGCGTCAAACCGCGTCCTGTCATCTCCCATCTCGCCTCCGACCGTGTAAGCTGGGGGAATCCAGGTGGGCCGGAGTTCGTGGGAGGATGATCGTGAAGAGAAGCGGCAAGGCGGTCGGTGTCGCGGCGATCCTGGCGGCATGCCTGTCGTTCCCGGATCACCTGGCGAGGGGTGGTGAAGTCAGCGGGACGTCGATCATCGACGCCTCGACCCTCCGGCACAAGGTGCTCTGCGGCTATCAGGGGTGGTTCCGCTGTCCCGGCGACCCGGCCGGGCAAGGCTGGAGGCACTGGAGCCGGGATGCGAGGCGGATCACTCCGGCCTCGCTGACGTTCGAGATGTGGCCCGACACGTCCGAGTTCGCCGCCGATGAATTGTACCCGGCCCCGGGCTTCACCCTCCCCGACGGCAAGCCGGCCCGGCTCTTCAGCTCGGCGAGCGCCTCGACCGTCGAGCGTCACTTCCGCTGGATGGAGCAATACGGGATCGACGGCGTCTTCGCGCAACGGTTCCTGGTGAGCCTCCGCGAACCTTCCTCCGACCTCGTCCTCGGCCATGTCCGGGCAGCCGCCTCGAAGACGGGACGAGTCTTCGCGGTCTGTTACGACCTGTCCGGAGCCTCCCCGGACCGGCTGTTCGATCAGCTTACTGACGACTGGAAACGCCTGGTCCGCGACCGCAAGTTGACGGATGACGGGCGATACCTGCATCACGACGGCCGGCCGGTCGTCTTCGTCTGGGGGTTCTACAGCGACCGCTTCGGCCCGGCCCTGGCCCATCGGATCGTCGACTTCTTCAAGGCGGACGGCGAATGCCGGGCGACGCTGATCGGAGGCTGTCCCTGGTCCTGGCGGGCCGAGAAGGACCCCGAGTGGGCGAGGGCGTTCCGCCGGCTCGACGTCATCAGCCCCTGGAACGTCGGTAATTACTCCGAGCGGGCCGGCCGACGTGTCCCCGCCACCGGCACCTGGAAGGAAGACATCGAGGAGTCGAAGCGGGCGGGGATGGGATTCCTGCCGGTCATCTATCCGGGCTTCTCCTGGACGAACCTCAAGGGCGCCAGGACCGCCAGGGCCACCATCCCCCGGTCGGGCGGCGAATTCTTCTGGAGGCAATTCGCCGAGGCGTCGGACCTCGGCGTGGAGATGGCCTACGTCGCGATGTTCGACGAGGTGGACGAGGCGACGGCGATCTTCAAGGTCAGCAACACTCCGCCCACGGAGGCCCGGTTCGCCACGCTCGACGGGCTGCCGACCGACTGGTATCTCCGGCTGACCGGCGAGGGCTCGAAGGTCATCCGGGGGGAGCGTAAAGCCTCGGTCAAACTGCCGATCGAGCCGTGACCTCGCGGCGGGCCCGTCCGTCCCCGGCGCGATCAGACGAAGCCAGGCCGCAACACGAAGGACCGGCGATGACCCGTCTCGCGGGCGAGATCCTGCCGATCATTGTGGAATATGGAAGGGTAGGCCAGGAAGATGGCTCGATTTGATTTTAGCAAATTAGTATTAATTTCTGGAAAATAACCGCATCCTCGCCTCGGATTGACTACAACTGCCGCGAAACGACTACTTTCGTCGCGGCAAATCCCGCAGACTCCGGGCGAGGAACACGAAGATGGCCCTCCGTCCTGTCGAATCGCCGTCGGCTTCCTGGAGATTGGATTCGCGCGGTCATCGGCCATCGGCCA
>JAJYDH010000412.1 GCA_021777685.1 Planctomycetota bacterium
TCATCGCCGACTCGATCAGCCTCTACCCGCCCGAGCTCTACGAGCACGGCCTGAAGATCATCACCGCCGGGACGATGCGCAACCACCCCGCCGCGCTCAACCCCCGGGTCAAGTCGCTGAACTACCTGAACTCGATCCTCGCCAAGATCGAGGGCACCAACGCCGGCTGCCTCGAAGCCCTGATGCTCAACCACAAGGGCGAGGTCGCCGAGTGCACCGGCGACAACATCTTCATCGTCAAGAACCGCGAGCTGCACACCCCCTCGGTCGACGCCGGCATCCTGGAGGGGATCACCCGCGACGCCGTGATGGACCTGGCCCGATCGGCCGGGATCAAGGTCGTCGAGCGGGCGATGGACCGGCACGACGTCTACACCGCCGACGAGTGCTTCCTGACCGGCACCGCCGCCGAGGTGATCCCCGTCGTCGAGGTCGACGCCCGGCCCATCGGCACCGGCAAGCCCGGCCCGATCACCAGGGACCTCCTCGAACGGTTCCACTCGCTGGTCCGACAGCCGGGCTAAGGCGAGATCGGCGGTCTGCCGGGCATCGTCCACGCCCCGACGAACAGCGTCGAGGCGTGAGCGGCCTTCGGCCGGGGGCGGGCGGACGAGGCGGACGAGGCGGAGCGAACATCCCCACCGTCGACAGGTCCCACAGCTCGTGAAATTCGCCCCCGCCGCCTTCGTCGTCCCCTCCCGGATCAGGGCCATCGCCGTCCTGGCGGACCGGCACCCCGGCACGCTCCGCCTGTTCTACGGCGAGGACTCGCTGCCGACGCCCGACTTCATCAAGGCCGCCGCGCACCGGGCGCTCGACGACGACCTGACCTTCTACACGCCCAACGCCGGCTATCCCTCGCTCCGCCGGGCGATCGGCGACCAGGTCCGGGCGCTCCACGGGGTCGAGGTCGACCCGATGCGCGAGGTCGTCGTGACCGCCGGCGGGATGGTGGCGCTGGTCCTGGCCTGCCAGGCGACGGTCGGCGCGGGGGACTCGGCGATCGTGCTCACGCCGCTCTGGCCGAACGTCGCGGCGGCCGTCCGCGTGGCCGGGGCCGAGGCGATCGAGGTCCCGCTCGCCCTGGGCGAGGAGGGCTTCGAACTCGACCTCGACCGGATCGAGGCCGCCATACGGCCCAACACCCGGCTCCTCGCCCTGGCCAGCCCCGGCAACCCCACCGCCTGGACCGCGACCGAGGACGACTGGCGGAAGCTCGTCGACCTCTGCGACCGCCGGGACCTCTGGCTCCTGGCCGATGGCGTCTACGAGCGGGTCGTCTTCGAAGGCAAGGTCGCCCCCAGCCCCCTGACCATCCCCGGCGCCCGTCGGCGGACGATCGTCGCCCAGAGCTTCTCCAAGACCTACCGGATGACCGGCTGGCGGGTCGGCTACGCGATCGCCCCGCCCGAGCTGGCCCTGGCGATGACGAACCTCCAGGAGTTCGTCGTCAGCCACGCCCCCGGGATCGCCCAGGAGGCCGCCCGGGTCGCGACCCTCGAAGGCGAGCCGTTCATCGCCGAGGCCCAGGCCCGCTACGCCCGGAACCGCCGGATCGCCCTCGACCGCCTCCGCCGGATCGACGCGGTGACCGTCCCCGAGCCCACCGGCGCCTTCTACGCCTTCCCCCGGCTCCAGGGGCTGGGCGACTCCTTCGACTTCTGCGACTGGCTCGTCCGCTACAAGGGCGTCGGCCTGGCCCCCGGCAACGCCTTCGGCGTCGGCGGCGAGGGCCACATCCGACTCTGCTTCGCCGTCGAGGAGCCGATCCTGATCGAGGCCCTCGACCGCCTGGAACAGGGCTGGCTGGCCTACCGGAGCGATTACCGGATCTGAGTCGAAGACCCTGGGAGCGAGCCTCACCGTGGACGAATCGATCGAAGGGCGACGGGTGATCTACAAGGGGCGGAAGGTCGACCTGGCGCTCCAGCCGGTCCGACTCAGCGACGGGTCGACCGCCGACCGCGAGGTCGTGGTCCACCGGGGGGCGGTCGCGATGGTGCCGATGGTCGACCGCGACCACGTCTGCCTCGTGAAGAACTTCCGGTACACCGTGGGCCGGACGCTGCTGGAAGTCCCGGCGGGGACGCTCGACCCGGGGGAGTCGCCCGACTCGACCGCCCCTCGCGAGCTGGCCGAGGAGACGGGCTATCGGGCGGGGTCGATCCGGCGGGTCGCCGAGTGGCTCGTCTCGCCGGGCGTCATGACCGAGCGGATGTATCTCTACCTCTGCGAGGACCTCGAACCCGGCCCGACCGACCACCAGCCCGACGAGAAGCTGGAGACGGTCGTCCTCCCGTGGGCCGAGGCGATGCGGCTCGTCCTCAATGGCGAGATCGACGACGCCAAGACGCGGCTCGCGCTGCTGCTCTGCGACCGGATGCGGGGGTGACGGGCCGGAAATTTCTTTCCGCAAGCCCCGCTGGGGCTTTCTGACCCCCTCTCCCTCCGGGAGAGGGCCGGGGTGAGGGTCGTGGTCGGTCGAGTGATCGCCGTTCGAGCCCTGAATTCCAGGTCGATGGCAATGCGGCGCCCCTCACCCCCGGCCCCTCTCCCGGAGGGAGAGGGGAGGAAGAGGCCCCGCGTCAGGGCTGTCTGGTCGACGCGGTCCGAGGGCGGCCGTTGCCGGTGACGGTGGTCGAGATCACGTCCTCGACCTTGTCCTCGGGCGTGACCATCTCGGCGTGGGCGAGGAAGACGTGGCAGCCGGCGGGACCGCTCTCGCTCGCCTGGACCTCCAGGCTCAGCGTGATGGTCTGGCCGACGGCCAGGCGGTCGATCTCGGGGAAGATAAACTGGCCGGTCTGGGCGTTGAACTGGAACTCGCCCTTCTCGACGTTGAAATGGCGGAGGACCTTGAGGTTCGGCGTCAGCTTGCCGCTGAGCTGGAGCCGGGTCGCCTCCTTGGTCCCCGAGTTCTTGATCGTGATGTCATAGTAGTTGGTCTTGCCGACGTCGATGACGCGGGCGGTCTGCTCGACCTTGATGTCGAGCACGGCCAGGCCCGTGACGTCGGTGGTCATCGTGTCGCTGGACCTCAGCTCGCCCGAGGTCGCCTCGACGTTGGCCCGGTAGAGGCCGGGGGTGCTGGTCCCGTAGATGAAGGCCATGTCGACCGCCTGGCCGGGCTCGAGCTGGGGGATGGTCCAGAACAGCTTGCGGGTCGCCTTGTCGAACTTCGCCCCGTTCGGCAGCGCGAGCAACTTTCCGCCCGCCGAGGGGAGCGAGGCGACCACCTTGACCTGCTTGGCCGGCGCGGTGCCGGGGTTGGTCACGGTCAGCTTGTACTCGTTGGTCTGGCCGGTGAAGCGGGTGGTCTGGCCTTCGAGCTTGACGGTCAGCTCGGGCCGGGTCACGTCGACGGTCCGGGTGACGCGCTGGTCCTCGACGACCGGGTTGACGTCGGGGCTCCGGACGTCGACCACGCAGTTCTGCTGGCCGCCGGCCACGGTGTCGACGATCAGGGGTTCGAGCTCGACGCGCTGGCCGGGGCCGATCTCGCCGATGGTCTGCTCGACGATGTCGTCGTTGCCCAGGCGGAGGCCGGTGCTGAGCTTGGCCTGGACGATCACGTTCCGGGCCGGGCCGGTGCCCGGGTTGTAGACGGCGATCTGGAACGTGACCTGGTTCCCCTTGAGGACCCGGCCGGGCGAGGACGTGGCCTCGACCTTGAGCTTGGGCTCCTGGACGGTCGTGTTGGCCCTCGACCCGGTCTTGGCCGTGACGGTCGCGGCGTGCTCGCAGGCCCTCGCGGCGACGGCGACCACCTTGAGGGTAATGACCCACTCGCCGTTGGCGGGGAGCATCGGCTTCTTCCAGTAGTAGAGCGACTTGTTGACCGAGTCGGGCGTGGCCTCGGGCGTGCTCGACTTGAACTGGAGCCCGTCGGGGAGTTGGTAGACGACCGAGACGCCCGAGGCGTCGACGTTGCTCTCGTTGTTGACGACGAGCCGGACGGTCGACTCCTTGCCGAGGTTGATGACCGGGCTGGCCTGGACCTCGACCGTGAGCTGGACCCGCTGCTTGCCCAGGCCCAGCCGGTCCGCCGGCAGGACGAACGGGTCGGGCTCGGCGGTGGCACCGCCCGGGATGGAGGCGGGCCCGCCCGGCGGCAGCTTCGCCTCGGGGAGCGGCCCCTTGTCCTCGGCGGCCTCGGCCGGGATCACCTGGTTGTCGCGCCGGGGTTTGGGGCCCTCGTCGGGCGGGATCGACATCGAGCCGGGCGGGAGCTGGGCCGCCGCGGGAAGATCCGGCGGGACCTGGCCGAGGTCCGGGAGCGCGTCGGGCTTGCCGGCCGGGGGAGCCTGGGCCTCGACGCCCTTGACCTTCGCCCTGGGGGCCTGCGCATGGCCCGTCGACGCCCATCCGGCGACGGCGATCAGGGCCGCGATCGCCACGAGCGCGGCCGGGCGGGCCGCACCGCTTCGGTGGGACCGCCGACGGTCTGAGTTCGAGTCGAATCGCCCGATCATGGAAACGGTCCCTTCCCTGGGAACGGCCTCGCCCAACGCCCTCACCTCAAAGCTCCGAGAGCGGGACGCGCGGCCGCGACTTCGGGGCGTTGGCCCGGCTTGATAGCAGATCGCGACCGATCGAGGAAGGTCAGTTCCCCCCGGCGATCTCCCGGGCCAGGCGGTCCGCGGTCGCCTCCGGAGGCTCGTCCGGCGCGACCGGCCACGCGCGGACCTCGATCAGCCCCCGGAACCAGGTCGCCTGCCGCTTGGCGAATTGCCGGGTCCGGGCCTGCGTCATCGAGACCGCCCCGGCCAGGTCGACCCGGCCTTCGAGGAGGTCGATCACCTCGCGATACCCCACCCCCTGCGACGGCGCGAGGGCCAGGGGTCGGGGGGCGAAGTGCAGGGCGCGAACCTCCTCGACCAGCCCCTCGGCGAACATCGCCTCGACCCGCCGGTCGATCCGGCCGAGCAATTCCGCCCGGGGCCGTTCCAGCGCGAAGACCGGGACCGAGTCGGGCGCCGGCCGGCCGTGCTCGACCTGCTGCTCGGTGAGGGTCCGGCCGGTCGCCTCGATGACCTCCAGGGCCCGGACGACCCGCCGCCGGTCGTTGGGATGGAGCCGGCTCGCGGCGGCCGGGTCGAGCCCGGCCAGCCGGGCGTGCATGGCCGGGTCGCCCAGGCGGTCGGCTTCCTCTTCGAGCGCCTTCCGGAGCGCGGGGTCAGCTCCGGGACCCTCGAACAGGCCCCGGAGCAGCGCCTTGAGGTAGAGGGCCGTCCCGCCGACGAACAGGGCGCGACGTCCCCGACCTTCCAGGTCGGCCACGACCCGGATCGCCCGGTCCCGGTAGTCGGCCACGCTCGCCGACTCCCACGGGTCGAGCACGTCGATCAGGTGATGGGGCACCCCGCCCCGCTCGGCCGGGGTCGGCTTGGCGGTGCCGATGTCCATCCCCCGGTACAAAGTCATCGAGTCGAGCGCGACCACCTCGGCCCCCAGGCGTCGGGCCAGGGCCACGCCGACCGCCGTCTTGCCAACGGCCGTCGGCCCGGTCAGGTAGATCGCCCGGTGGAGTGGATGAATGGACAAGGCTCGAAAGACGTCCTAATGTTCTACCGACCGGGGTCGCCCGCCCGATCGACGCCCATTCCCGCCGAAGGCACAGGTGAAATCAAAGGGCGATCCGGCGAAAAATCCGTCGAACGGACGAGGACCGATGGACAATGGCCCCGGAGCCCGATAGTATTATCGTACCTCTCGGAAGATCAGGCACGCCAGAGTCCCCCCCCGACGAGATGATCGATTTCGGCCCGGTATTTGCGATCCATCACTTCGCCTACGTCGCCCCAAGACCGA
>JAJYDH010000413.1 GCA_021777685.1 Planctomycetota bacterium
GGAGCTTTCCCCGAGAGGTCTTCTGGAAGCCGACGAAATATCCCCGAAGGAAACAGAATCAGGAGACCAAACCGACAAAGTAAGTGCCATTGGGAGCTTGCTCCCGCTTTGGGGCCCCGGAGCTTGCTCCGGGCACGACCGACGCGGCGATGCCGGTTCGCGGAGCAAGCTCGGCGGGGGAAAAGCGGGAGCAAGCTCCCGCACTCCAAGGGATGAAGAATACGGGGAATACGGCATCGAGGCCGATCGGGGTTGACTCCGGCGGGGTTGGGGCCTATCTTCCGGCGCTCCGGGTTCCCCCGCTCGGTCCCGTCCCCGTCCAGTCGGGCTCAATTCGTCCGCTCAATCGTGTCGATGGATAGGCTTGCGGGCCATGATCGGCCCGGTTCTCGTCCCAAGGAGGGGGCCGCATGCGGCGTCGGGCCGCCATCGCCGGCTGTTGCGTCGCCCTGGGCCTGATGCCGGGCTGCGCCGGGCTCCGGCTCCGCCGCGACACCCCGACCGCGCCGTCGGCGCAGTCCTTGAGCCGCGAGGACCTGAGCCAGATGGCCACGGTCGCGATGGACAAGGGCGACTATGCCCGGGCCCAGGCGGACCTGGAACGTCTGGTCGAACAGTCGCCCCGGTCGGCCGAGCTTCACTTCCGGCTCGGCAAGGTGATGCAGTTCCAGGGGGAGCTGACCGGGGCCGAGGCGGAGTTCCGGCGGGCGCTGGGGCTCGACCCCGGCTACGTGGGCGCGTTGGTCGGCCTGGGCCAGATCGACGCCCGGATGGGCCGGCCGGCCGAGGCCCTGACGCGGTTCGAGAAGGCCATCGAGGTCGACCCTCACCAGGCCCTGGCCCACGTCGCCCGGGGACAGACGCTGGAGACCCTGGGCCGGCCGGCCGACGCCCTGGCCGCCTACTTCCGCTCGCTCGAGCTCGACCCCACCTCGGCCCCGGCGATCGTCCGGATCGCCGCGCTCCAGCTCGAAGCCGGGCATCCCGACCAGGCCCTGGTCCGGCTCGACCAGGCCGACGACCTGGAGCCGGAGAACCCCGAGGTCCGCTACCGGAGGGGGATGACGCTGCTCGCCCTGAAGCGGCCCGGCCCGGCGATCGACGACCTGAATTTCGCCGCCGGACGCGCCCCCGAGCGGGCCGACGTCCTCTTCGGCCTGGCCCAGGCCCTCGAAGCCGACCGCAAGCCCGAGCTCGCCCGCCAGGCCCTCGACCGGGCCCTTCGGCTCCAGCCCGACGCCCCGATCGCCCGCGAGCTGTCGGAACGCCTCCGGAGATAGGCCGGGTCGCAGACGCCGCCCCCCAAGCCTCCCGATCCCGTCGTTCTCCGGCCGACCCCTGGCCTTGGAGCGATGGCCGGGATAAGTTGGGCGGCTTCCGACCCGCCACGAGGCCGACCCCTCGGCCCCGATCTTCGAGGAGACACCGACGATGCGACTGGTGACCGTCCAGACCGAGCAGGGCCCCCGGGCCTGCGGGGAATTCGAGGGGCAGTACGTCGACCTCAATTCCGCCGACCCCGTCCTGCCCTCGACCGTCAAGGGGCTCCTGACGCTGGGAGCGGAGGGGCTTCGCCGGGCGGCCGGGGCCCTGGTGGCCGGCGAGCGGACGTACGACCCGGCCAGGGCCACCTTGCTCGCCCCCGTGCCCGACCCGGCCAAGATCGTCTGCCTCGGCCTGAACTACCGCGACCACGCCGCCGAGAGCGGCATGGCCGTCCCGACCGAGCCGATCCTCTTCAGCAAGTACGCGACCACCCTGATCGGCCACGGCGCCCCGATCGTCCTGCCGCCCCAGAGCACCGAGGTCGACTACGAGGCCGAGCTGGTGGTCGTCATCGGCGTGGGGGGCAGGGACATCCCCCGCGACCGGGCGATGGGGCACGTCGCCGGCTACGCGGTGGGGCACGACGTCTCGGCCAGGGACTGGCAGCTCAACAAGCCGGGCAAGCAGTGGATGGCCGGCAAGACCTTCGACACCTTCGCGCCGGTCGGCCCGTGCCTGGTCACCGCCGACGAGGTGCTCGACCCCCAGGCGCTGGGCATCCGGCTGAGGCTCAACGGGCGGACGATGCAGGACTCGAACACGAACCAGCTCGTCTTCCCGGTCGACGAGACGGTGTCGTACCTGTCGGGGATCTTCACGCTGGAGCCGGGCGACCTGATCTTCACCGGGACGCCGCCCGGCGTGGGGATGGCCCGCAAGCCGCCGGTCTGGCTCCAGCCCGGCGACATCGTCGAGGTGGAGATCGACGGCCTGGGGACGCTCCGGAACCCGGTGATCCGCCGCTGAGGATCGTGGTCCGATGAATTTCCGCCATCGGCGAGAAAACTCGCGGACTTGAGGTTTACTCCGCCGGCGATCTGGATTATTGTCCCGCCGGTTCGCTTTCGTCACCTCGGTTTCGCCCGGCGGGGCCAGTCTTCGCCGGGGGCCGTCCGGAGGATGGCGGAGGAAGTTCGGCACGCCCCGTGAGGGTTCCGGGGCGAGGAAAGGATTCCCGAGTCGAATCGAGCAGGATCGCCGCCGCGTCTATCTATGACCTTCTCCGATTGAGACCTCCGACGCATCTCGACGGTCCGCCGGGCCTGGGCATTACCGTGCCCCGTCCCGAGCGGATGAGCGTGACCTTGAGTCCCCGGAGGGGACGGGGCCCGTCGTCGTCTCCCAGGTGGCCCGCATTGCTCTCGTAGTAGGCTTCGGGATCTTGGGCGCGACACTGTTTCAGGAGTATGGAAACGATGCGCAAGAGTCTCACTCAGATCAATCTGCGGGCGTCGGCATTCGCCCTGGCGTGCGTCGCCCTGGTCGGCGCGAACGCCCGGGCCGCGGCACTCAGCGGGGTCAATCACACCTACAGCACGGGGGGCACGGTCCTCGACCAGGGGATCACCAGCCCCGACGGGACCAAGGCCACCAACGTCATCAGCTTCACGCCGGTGGTGAGCGGCGCGTTCACCACGCCGTCGAGCCTCAGCCTGGGCCAGTTCCAGGTCGCCACCCTGCCCACGGGCAAGGAGACGGACTACAACAACACGCCGTTCACGATCACCTACAACCCGCTGACGATCAACGGCTCGACGTACCCGTCCAGCGCCGCGCCGATCACGATCACCGGCACGCTGACCGGGGCGATCACCGGCAACCAGTCGAGCGTCGTGGCGACGTTCAACGCGATCACCAACCCGGTCTTCACCTCGGCCGACGGGACCTACCTGAGCACCCTCAGCGTGCTCAACAGCCCGCTCGCCCTGGTGCCGGCCTCGGCCGGCGGCATCACCACGGTGCAGGCCGGGCTGGTCACGACCTACCCGAGCCCGGCCGGGTCGGGCGGCGGCAACAACGTCCCCGAGCCGACGACGTTCGCCATCCTGGCGACCGCGGTGGTCGGCTTCGGGCTCCGCCAGCGGCTCCGCTCCCGCGGCGCCGCCTGAGGTGGGCCACGATCCCGGGCGATTCGCCGCCGGAGTCGCGCCTCCTCCCGAAAGGGACGGCGTCCCCCCGGCGGCGGCCCTGGACTCGCCCCGCCTCGAACTCTCTCCTTGTCACCCCAACTTCGAAACGTAAACCCCTTCGCGAGCGACGAGCCGGGGCAACGCCGCCCAACTCGTCGCACCCCGATCCTCGGAGATCTCCTTACCATGTGGCGAATGACGCCCCGACTCGCGATCGCAACCCTGACCGCCACGCTGGCCATCGCCCTCGCCCCGGCCACGAAGGCCCACGCCGCCGCGACCTACTCGTACACGACCACCGGGTCGATCTCGGGCATGTCCGGGCCCCTGCCCATCCAGTTCTTCGGCACCTATGGCACGTCCCCGATGACGACCCCCGGGTCGTTCACCCTGGGCGAGTTCATCACCAACCCCCTGCCCCCGACCGCGACCCTGACCTACAACAACACACCGTTCACGGTCGACGTCGTCGTCCACGACGCCACCAACTACTACAGCACCGACTACAAGATCACCGGCGATCTCAACGGCTCCATCACCGGCGCCGGCACCGGCGACATGGTGGCGACCGCGCTCTCGATCACGGCCACGGCCGGCGGCGTGAGCGGCATCCCGCCGTTCCCGGCCTCCGCCCTCCAGATCACGCCGCAGGCGATCAACGCCCCCGACGGCTCCGTGCGGGGCTTCACGACCCTGACGGCGCAGGTCCTCATCTCCGGCATCGGCCCGCCCTCGCCGGCCCCCGAGCCGACGTCCGTCGCCATCTTCGGCGCGGCGCTGGCCGGCTGGGCGATCCGCCGCCGGTCCCGCTCGAAGGCCGCCGCCTGAGCTGACCCGGCCCCCTTCGAGGCCGGCCGATCGTGACGGGGAGCAAGGTCGCGACCCGTCCCCGATGAGCGAGGTCCACCCAAGGTCGGGCGGGGCCTCGCCATCCGTGTCCCTCGACAACACAAGGAAGTGCCCATGCGCGGATGCTGTTCACTGGCGTCGGCTCGCGCCTCGATCCTGGCCTTTGGCTCGCTCCTGATCCCGGGCGTCGCGACCGCGGCGGCCTCGCACCCCCTCCCGCCCTCGCCCGTCAGGCCCTTCGTCTACGACACCTCGGGGATCGTCGGCATCGGGGCCGATCCCGCCTCGGTGAACGGGCCGGCAGTCCTCCAGTTCCAGGGCCTGACCAACGCCCCCTTCCACCCGTCATCCGGCCAGACGGTCCCGCTCGGCCAGTTCGTCGTCTCCCCCTCGTCGGCCTCTCTCGGCCAGACGACCACCTACACCGACACCCCGTTCGAGGTCCAGGTCCAGACCCCCGAGTTCAACAAGACCAACACCGTGCCGGTGCTCTCCTCGGTCTTCCCGACGCTGGGCAAGAGCCTCCGGCTGAAGACGCTCGTCGAGAACAGCCTGCTCGTCAAGGGGCATCTCGACGGCACCGTCGGCCCCAACGGGCAGGTCAACGTCATCGCGACGGTCGCCTCGATCAAGCTCGGCAGCCTCGACGCGCCGACCACCGACCATTCGACCCGCTACACGTTCCCGATCCGCTTCAGCCAGTTCAAGCTGCCCCCGGGCTGGACGATGGCGAGCACTCCCGTGACCATCCCCACCCCCCCGGCTGCCCAGATCCTCGCGCACGGCTCCGCGACCGCCCCGCCGACGACGGCCGCCGAGATGCTCGCGCCGGCCCCGGCCGCCGAGTCGTTCACCGTCACGCCCACGGCCGTCCTGCCGGCGCCGGCCGCCCAGATGCTCACGGCCGCGCCGACGGTCACGCCCGAGCCCTCGACGATCGTCCTCTTCGCCGCCGCCCTCGCGGGCCTCGTCCTGGGCCGTCGACGACGCGCCGTCGGTTGATCGGATGCTCAACGGATCGCCCGGTTCACTCCTCGATATCGCCCGCCCATCGGCCTCGCCACAATCTCGGGCCGGACCTCCGAAGTCGCTCCGATGGAGCTGGCCGCATGACGATCCGACAGATAGCCCAGCGTGCTGATCTCGCCGTTGGGCGAGGATTCCAGCTCCTGGAACGCGGTCTCCAGCGTCCAGCGCCCGCGATACATCTCGCCCGCCCGGATCGCTTCGGCCGCCGATCCCGGCAAGTTGGTCAGGATCTGGATCGCTCGATCGCCATCGCGGGTCGGTCGGTCCAGCTCCACGGCGATCCGCCGCACCGTCAGCCTTCCTGGTGACGCCCAGACCACAGCAGATCACACTCGCGATGCGCCCGGCCGCTCCTTGTAGGGTAGGGCTTGCCCCAATACCGTTGAATTAATCCAATGGCTTGCGCCAGAGGCATTTCTGTCTCCCCTCTCCCTCTGGGAGAGGGGCCGGGGTGAGGGGCGTCGCGGGA
>JAJYDH010000414.1 GCA_021777685.1 Planctomycetota bacterium
GCCGATGGCGTGGCCGCCGGGCTTCTCGCGGCCGACGTTCATCTGGGCGATGTTCACGCCGTGGCGGCCGAACGTCGTGCCGATGAAGCCGATCAGGCCCGGCCGGTCGTTGTGGGTGAAGATCAGCAGGTTGCCGTCGAGGTGGGCGTCGAGCCGGTACGGGCCGATCTTCACCAGGCGGACGAACTCCTTGCCGAACAGCGTGCCGGCGGCGACATACGTCTTCTCGTCGGTGGTCACTTCGGCCTGGATCATGGTCCCGAAGTCGCCGGGGTCGCTGGAAGTCTCCTCGACGATCGCGATCCCCCGGTCCTTGGCCAGGACCTCGGCGTTGACGAGGTTGACCGGCTCGTCCAGGGCCGCTTCCATCCAGCCGGCGGCGAAGCTGGCGGTGATCAGCCGGGTGTTCTTGCTCGCGACCTCGCCCCGGTAGCGGAGCGTCGCCTGCCGGGCGGTCCCCCGGTCCATCTGGGCGTGGAGCATCCCCAGCCGCCGGGCCAGGTCGAGATAGAGCCGGATCTCGTCCAGCTCGGCCTTCTCCAGCGACGGCATGTTCACGGCGAACCGCACGCGCCCGGTGCTGAAGTAGTCGACCAGGAGCCGGGACGCCTCGATGGCGACGTTGAGCTGGGCCTCCTCGGTCGAGGCGGCCAGGTGGGGCGTGACCAGGACCTTGGGGTGGGCGATCAGCGGGAGCCCGGCGGGCGGCGGCTCGGGCTCGAAGACGTCCACGGCGGCGCCGGCGACGTGCCCCTTGTCCAGGGCCTCGATCAGCGCGGCCTCGTCGATCAGGCCACCTCGGGCGCAGTTGATCAGCCGGACGCCGGGCTTCATCTTGGCCAGCTCGGCGGCCCCGACCAGATTCCGGGTCTCGGCCGAGAGCGGGGTGTGGATCGTGATGTAGTCGCACTGGCCCCAGAGGTCGTCGAGCTTGGCGACCGACTCGACCCCGAGCGTCAGGGCCTTCTCGGGCGAGAGGAACGGGTCGTAGCCGACCACCTTCATCTCGAAGCCGAGCGCCCGCTTGGCCACGGACAGGCCCACTCGACCCAGGCCGACCACGCCGAGCGTCTTGCCTTCGAGCTGGGTGCCGGTGTACTTGCTCCGGTCCCACCGGCCGGCCTTGAGGCTCTCGCAGGCCGGGGCCACGTTCCTGGACAGGGCCAGGAGCAGGGCCATCGTGTGCTCGGCCGTCGAGATCGTGTTGCCGCCCGGCGTGTTCATCACGACGATGCCCTGGCGGGTCGCCGTCGGGGCGTCGATGTTGTCGACCCCCGCTCCCGCCCGGACGATCACCTTGAGCCGGGGCTGGTCCTTGAGGACCTCTGCGGTCAGTTGCGTGCCCGACCGGATCACGATCCCGTCGGCCTCGGCCAGCGCCGCCCGGAGCGCGGGGACGTCGCCGGCGAGCTTGGTGTTGACCACCACTTCCAGCCCCGAGGCCGCCTTGAGCAGGGCGAGCCCTTCCTCGGGCAGCTTGTCCGTCACCAAAACGCGATACGCCACGATGAAAGGCTCCTGGGAAAAGTCGAAAATCGTCGGTCCGGGAGAGAGATTCCGGCCTTACCCCTTCCTGGGGAACAGATGCCTGGCCACGTCATGATTGAACCGGAGCGAATCCGTGTCGAGCCCCGGTCCGGCATTGTAGGCGATCAGGGGGACGGCGGTCTCGTAGGTCGAGCCGTGGGTCCGGTAGTCGGCCGCCATCGGCTCGGACTCCGAGTCCAGGACGCCGAAGACGGTGTCCCTGTCGCCGAGGACGACCAGGTCGCCGATCCGGGAGGACATCAGGTCGAACCGGCGGGCCGCTTCCCGCCGCGTCAGGACCGCCTCGACCCCTTCCAGGCCCCGGATCAGGTCGCCCGCACGCTTCTCGTCGGCCGGGGCGTTGAGGTAGATCCAGGCGGTCCCGCCCAGCCCCCGGTGATGCTTGGGATAACGGTCCTTCTCGGCCGAGATTGCGGCGCGGAGGGTCAGGCCCCGGTTCCGGCAGGCCTTGTCGAGGTCCCAGCCCCGGGTCTTGCGGTTCAGGCCATGGTCGGCGGTGATGTAGAAGGCGGCGTCGGGAGCGACGGCGGCGGCCTCGGCGAGCCGGTCGTCGATCCTCGCCAGATGGGCCCTCGACTCGGGCGCCTCGGGCGGGTGCATGTGCATCGGGTAGTCGGTCGTGTGCACGTAGACCACCCCGAGGTCGGGCCGGTCCTGGAGCAGGTCGACGGCCACCTTCCAGAGCCAGTCGTTGATCTCGGCGCTGTAGATCGGCGGGGCCTGGCCGTAACGCTCCACCGACGCCGTGTCGGGCTCCTCCGCGGCGATCGCGACCGTCGAGCCCCGGTGCAGGAGCTTGACCGTCTTCTTCTTGCTCGACAGGAGGGCCGACTTCACCCCCTCGCCCGCCGCCCGCTGGAACAGGGTCGGGGCGAGCAGGAGGGCGGGGTCTTCCATGAACGACTCCCGCCCCGTCTTCTCATCGAGGAACGAATTGCCGGTGATTCCGTGGACGCTCGGAGGGCAGGCGCAGCAGAGCGAGGCGTTGTTGGCATTGGTCACGGAGGGCATGCCGCCCCGGACCTCGCGAAAGACCCCCTCCTTGGCCCACCGCTTGAGGGTCGGCATGTCCGACTTTTCGAGGTAGTCCGGCCCGAAGCCGTCGAGCAGGACGACCACGCTCCGCCGGGGGCCTCGCCGGGCCGCGCCGCCCAGTATCGCGGCCCCGGCGAGCCCGAGCAGCGGGGCCGCCAGTTCCCGACGGGTCAGCTTGCGGTCGCGGTTCATCGGCCGATCCCTCCGGGGGGTGTCGCGTGCTGTCCCATCAAGGCTCGCTGCGCCGCCGTCACGGCCGAGCCGGGCTCGACCTCGAAGCCAAGGTCGCCCAGGACCATCTCCAGCGCGGCCAGGCCGGCCACGACGTCGAGCTCGTCCGTGTATCCCATGTGGCCGATCCGGACGATCTGGCCCTTGAGCCGGTCCTGACCGCCGATCGTCGTGATCCCGAACCGCTCCGAGAGGCCCGCGCGGATCTCGGAATCCTTGAGGCCCCCGGGCACGCGGAAGACGGTCATCCCCTCGGCCGGCCGGCTGCTGAAAAGCTCCAGGCCCAGGGCCTCGATCCCGGCCCGACACGCCTCGCCCATCCGCCGGTGCCTGGCCCAGACGGCCTCGATCCCCTCGGCCCTGATCCGCCCGAGCGCCACCTTCAGGGCGCCGATCAGCGTGTGGGCCGGGGTGAACGGCGTGGTGAAGTCCTTCATCGACTTCCGGGCCAGCTTCAGGTTGAAGTAGTAGCTCGGCGAGTCGAAGGCGTCGATCTTCCCCCAGGCTTTCGGGCTCACGGCGAGGAACGCCAGGCCCGGCGGCATCATCAGGGCCTTCTGCGATCCGACACAAAGGACGTCCACGCCCCACTCGTCCGTCCGGCACTCCATCGCCCCGACGCCCGAGATCCCGTCGACGACGAAGATCGCCGAGGTCCCGGCCACGACCCGGCCGATCGCCTCGACCGGGTGGCCGGTCCCGGTGGAGGTCTCGCTCAGCGTGCCGAACACGGCGACGGCGTCGGGGTGCTCGGCCAGGGCGTTGGCGACCTTCTCCGGTTCGACCGGACGGCCCCACTCGGTCGGCACGACGACCGGCTCGACCCCGAACGTCTGGCAGAGGACCCCCCAGCGCGAGGCGAACCAGCCGGCGTCGAGGACGATCGCCTTCGACCCGGCCGGGACGGTGTTGACGACCGCCGCCTCCATCGAGCCGGTGCCGGACGAGGCCAGGATCAGCACGTCATTCCGCGTCTGGAAGGCGTATTTCAGCCCGTCGACGACCTCGGAGACCACCGCGCGGGCCTCGACCGACCGGTGATGGATCACCGGCCGGGCGAGTTCGAGCAGGACGTCTTCCGGGACCGGGGACGGGCCCGGCGTCATCAGGCGCGGCTTCCTCATCGATCTCCCTTCGACCCCCTTCGCGGACGGCCAGTCGGGCCGGAAGGGGTTATTCTAGCGATCGGAGGCCATTTCGGGGAGCAGGTTCGGCCGATCTGCCTTGCCCGGCCGATCGCGCCGCGAAAAGGTGCAACGTCGAATCCCCAAGAATCTGCCCCCCTCTCCCGGAGGGAGAGGGGAGGAAGAGGGACGCAGCTACCCACGAACAAGCACCGACACGATCACCCGTTCTTCTTCGCGAAATCCCCCATGAACGACGCCAAGGCCTGGCAGGCTTCGAGGCCCGTCGCGTTGTAGATCGAGGCCCGGATGCCGCCGACCGAGCGGTGCCCGGCCAGGCCGACCATCCCGGCCTTCTGCCCCTCGGCGACGAACTGCTTCTCCAGTTCCTCGCTGGGCAGGCGGAAGGTGACGTTCATGCTCGACCGCGAGGCCGGCTCGGCGTGCCCCTTGTAGTAGCCACCGCTGTTGTCGATCGCGTTGTACAGGGCCGCGGCCTTGGCGTCGTTGATCTTGGCGACCCCTTCGACTCCGCCGAGGCCGTCGATCCACTGGAGGACCAGGTCGAGGACGTAGACGCCGAACATCGGCGGGGTGTTGTAGAGCGAGTTGTTCTTGGCGTGGGTCGAGTACCGGAGCATCGTCGGCACGCCCTTGTTCGCCTTCTCGATCCACGACTCGCGGATCAGGACGACCGTCACGCCCGACGGCCCGAGGTTCTTCTGGGCCCCGCCGTAGATCAGGGCGAACTTCGAAGCGTCGATCGGCCGCGAGAGGATGTCGCTGCTCATGTCGGCGACGACCGGGCGGTCGCCGAGGTCGGGGAAATCGTGGAACTGAACGCCCTGGATCGTCTCGTTCGAGGTCAGGTGGACATACGCCGGGTCGGCGCTGAGCTGGATCTCGGACTGGGTCGGCACCCGCTTGTAGTTGCCCTCCTTGGTGGAGGCCGCCAGGTGGGGCTTGCCCAGGAGCGTGGCCTCCTCAATCGCCTTCTCGCCCCAGCTCCCGGTGACGATGTAGTCGGCGGTCGCGCCGGGGGGGAGGAAGTTCATCGGCACGGTGGCGAACTGCGACGAGGCGCCCCCCTGGACGAACAGGACGCGGTAGCCCTCGCCGACGCCGATCAGCTTCTTGAAGTTGGCCTCGGCCCGGGTGTTGATCGCCTCGTATTCCTTGGAGCGGTGGGACATCTCCATGATCGACATCCCGCGCCCCTGGTAGTCGAGCAGCTCGGCCTGGACTTTCTCCAGGACCGGGCGGGGCAAGGCGGCCGGGCCGGCGTTGAAATTGAGGACGTTGCTCATCGATCCAATCCTGATGTGACAGGGATGAAGAAAAGGCCCGAACGCAGGCGTCTTCCAGGCACGACCGGCTGACGAACCACGAATCCTACCCGAGAACGGAAGGGAATTTCGACCCCAGTTGCCCGGTCGGGGCTCATCCGGAATTCCCATTCGCCCCGTAGACCGCGCCAGCCTCGAAGACCGGCGAGGCGACGACTTCGAGCCGACCCCCGGCGTCGACCCGCCTCCAGAAGCACGACCGATACCCCTCATGGCAGGCCCCGCCGACCTGCCGGGCCCGGATCAGCAGGACGTCGGCGTCGCAGTCGACCGAGATCGACTCGACGTGCTGGACGTGCCCCGACGTCCCCCCCTTGTGCCAGGCGGATTTCCTCGACCGCGAGTAGAAATGCGTCTGCCCCGTGGCCAGGGTCTGCCGGATGGCCGGCTCATCCATCCACGCCATCATCAACACCTCGTCCGTCTCGGAATCCTGGACGATCGCCGGGACCAGCCCGTCGGACGTCCATTTCAGGGAGCGGAGGAACGGCAAGTCGGCTTCATTCAAGGGA
>JAJYDH010000415.1 GCA_021777685.1 Planctomycetota bacterium
TCCGATCTTGATCGCCCCTACAACAAGGCGTATCACCCGTTCAACTGGCGAGGCTGGCTCGACTTCGGCACCGGCGCCCTCGGCGACATGGCCTGCCACACGATCAACGTCGCGGCGATGGGCCTCGGCCTCTTCGACCCGCAGACCGTCGAGGTCGTCGACACCTCGGGCATCGTCGACCATGAGACCTACCCCAAGTGGTCGATCATCAAGACCCACTTCGGCGAGCGCGAGGGCCGCGCCCCGCTCGACCTCGTCTGGTACGACGGCGGCCAGAACCTGCCCAAGGAGAAGCGCTCGGAGATCGAGCAGCGGCTCCACGGCGAGAAGATCGCGGGCAGCGGCCTGCTCCTGGTCGGCGAGAAGGGCTCGTTCTACTCCACTAACGACTACGGCGCCGAGCACACCCTGCTGCCCCGCGACCAGTTCAAGGAGCACCCCAAGGTCGAGGCCACGCTCCCCCACTCCCCGGGCCACTTCACCGAGTGGGTCGAGGCGATCAAGGCCGGCGACCCGAGCAAGGCCCTCTCCAACTTCAGCTACGCCAGCCGCCTGACCGAGACGGTCCTGCTCGGCGTCGTCGCCCTCAAGTCCGGCTCCAAGGTCGAGTGGGACGCCGCCAACATGAAGGTCAAGAACAACCCCGGCGCCGACCAGTACCTCAAGCGCGACTACCGCAAGGGGTTCTCGATCCACGCGTGATCGGCCCGATCAGCCGTCGCCCCGGCCGGGATCTCCGGCCTGGGCGGCGTCGGTCACACGCTTGACGACCAGCGTGGCATACGCCCCCTTGGGCAGGTCGAACCCGAGCGTGATCTTCTTCCGGCCGGGATAGAGATCGTCGGCCTCGACCGATTGGGTCAGCCCCTCGGGGAAGAACAGGGCGTTCCGGACCCCCTTCGAGAAGAAGACGTCCTTGAGGTGCTTGACCCGGAGATCCTCCCAGGCCAGGCCGAACCCGGAGACGACTTCGAGGACCGCGTCGAGGACCGGCCCCGGCTCGGGGAGGGGCGTCCGCGAGGCGGGCAGGGGTAGCCTGGCCGAGGTCAGGACGGCCGCCTGTTCGGGGTCGAGCCCCCGGTGGATGGGCAGTTCGGCGACCTTGAACTCGACGGCCGCCCGCTGCTCGGGCCGGGTCGTCCGCTCGATCAGGCGGGCGAGTTGCAAGTTCCAGAGGTGGCTCTGGAAGGCCGAGAAGTAGAGCGACCGCAACTCGCGACGGACCCGGGCGAAGGCCCCCCGGAAGTCGGTGGGGTGGTCGACGAGGTAGGTCGCGAGGCTCCGCGCGTGCGACCGGGGGAGCCTGGCCTTGGCCTCGGGCCAGTTCCCCCAGCACTCGCGGAGGATGGCCTTCTCGTCGCGGGCGTCCGGGCGGTCGGACGGGTTCGGCTCGGCGATGGCCAGGCGGAGGGCCTTCTCGTGGTCGCCGGCCAGCCAGGCGCGGGCGATGAAGTCGCCGTCGTAGCCGACCGAGCCGAACCGCTGGTCGTCGAAATAGTTGGGCAGGCCGTCGACGGGCAACTCGCCGAGGGCGACCCGGGCCGCCTCGGCCTTCTCCTTCGAGAGGTCGCGGAGGACGCACGTGAACCGGTTCCCCCGGAAGTTGGCCGGCCCGTAAGGGTGCGACAGCCGGCCGAGCGGCTCCAGGTCGACGTGCCCCTCGCGAATCCCCCGGTCGGGGCCGTCGAGGATCGTCAGATACTGGATCGTGACCGCGTGCCGGTCCTTCAGGCCGCCGTAGCTGACCTGCCGCCCGCCCAGGTTCCAGCGCCGGCAGATGGTCTCGATCGCCTCCAGCGTGCCGACCCCTCGCTTGGTGAGCCGGTAAAATCCGAACCGACCGCGATCGGACCCCTCGACCAGGGGCAGTTCCTCGACACGAAAATCTTCGGGCTGGCGCTTGAGCTTCATGGAGTCATCTTAACCGACCCGGGCTCCCGGCCGCGAGGCTGAGGGATGACCGATCGTGGGGAGTTCGGTTAAGCTCGGTGTCGTCCCACCCTGCCGGAACGGGGAGCCGAGACCGATGCCCGATTTCCCGAAACTGCCGATCATCACCCCCCCGCCCGCGAGGCCGTTCCCCGAGTTGCCGATCGTCACCCCGGACCCGCCCCGGATGACGCTCCGCGAGAAGTACGGAAACCTGTATTACCTGAGCATCGCCGGGCTGGTCGTCTCGTTCGCGGTGGTGGGCACCTTCGCCTATGGGCTCTGGTCGACCCGCGACTACTGGATGGCGACCTACGTCCTGAACGACCCGAAGCGGCCCGAGGCCGAGCGGGTCCGGGCGGCCTGGGCGATGGCCGGCCACCCGGCGGCCAGCGACCTGCACCGGTTCGACCTGGCACTCCGGAAGGACCTGCCCCCGCTCGCCCGCTATGTGCTCGCCGAGCGGATGACGCCCGAGGCGATCCGGGCCGACCCCAAGGGATACGCCCTGATGGTCGCCAAGAGCGAGGGCTGGCCCGACTGGCTCCGCCTGCTCCTGGTCCGGCCGATGGCCTACGGCGTGGGCGAGGGGTATCGGATCGCGTGGGAGCCGCTCGACCTCCTCCGCCAGAACTCCGACCCCGCCATCGCCCTCTGGGCGACCTACACCCGGGCCGTCATGGCGCCCGGCGACGCCCAGGCCGAGGGAGATCTCGGACGCGACGCGCGCCGGGAAGGGCCTTTCCAGGCTCTCGCCGTCCTGCTCGACGCCGCCGCCAAGGCCGAGGGCGACGCCCGGGTCCGGAAGCTCGACGAGGCGACCGCCTGGCTCCGGGCCCATCACCCGGAAGCGGTCAAGGTCTGGCAAGGCTGGACCGAACGGGACGGCCGGCTCGTCCCGGCCCGCTGAGGGCTGACGCTCCAACTCATTTCCAGCATCGCCGGCGCGGGCCGTTCTGTCTCCCTCTCCCTCTGGGAGAGGGCCGGGGTGAGGGGCGTCGCCGGTCAAGTGATAGCCAATGGGACCCTCAATCCCAGCCCGTTGGCAATGCGACGCCCCTCACCCCCGGCCCCACTCCCGGAGGGAGAGGGGAGGAAGAGAGGAGTGCCGGCATCACTTGGCGTCCCTTGATCGGGCGCCTCAATGGAGCCGGGGGTCGACCGCCTGGAGGATGGCGCTGACGGATTTCTGGTTGAACCCCTTGTAGCCCTCGGTCCGCTGGAGGTTCTCCAGGTGGCTGCCGATGGCCCCCTCGGCCAGGAACCGGGCGTGCTGTTCGGCGTCGATCAGGCCGGCTTTCAGGGCCCGGTCGAGCCTCCGGGGGTCCACCTTCCAGCGCTCGCCGGCGGTGAACGCCTGGCGGAGGAACGGGAAGTCGGAGAACGGCTTCATCACGTCGATGTCGGCCTCGGATTTGAGGTCGGCCTTCAGGGCGTCGAAGTCGAACTGGGCTTCGAGGTGGTGCATGCCGGCTTCGAGGATCGACTCGCCGTGGAGGGCGATCCAGAGGCCCACGGTGTTGGGCCGGGGCAGGTCGGGCAGGGCGTCGTGGGCGAAGTCCTCGGTCGCCTCCTCGGGGGCGAGGTCGAGGTCGGCGAAGATCACGATGCCGGTCGTCGGGTGCTCCAGGATCTGCGCCCCCCAGCCGGCCTGCTCGCCCGCGTGGTAGCGTTCGCGGAGGCGGAATCCCAGCGTCTCGAAGATCCCGATCAGCCGGGGGAAGAACTTCCGCGAGGATCGATAAGTGTGGTGGTCGTGGTTCGCCCAGCCCAGGCCGAGCCGATCCTGCCGGGCCTTCTGGACCCGCCCCGCGCGGTTCCTCGACTGCCAGTAGTCGCGCTCGGCCTCGAAGACCAGGTGACAGGCCAGGTCGGGCCCGCCGGCCAGCTCGACCACCCGGGCCAGGGTCGCCTCGGTGGCGTCGAAACCCTCCTCGTCGTCGTCGAACCGCCGCTTCCGGCCCTCCCAGAGTTCGCGGGCCGCCAAGGCGTCACGGGCCGACTGCGGGGCCATCCGCCCGATCCGGGCCATGTCGCCCGAGAACGGGTCGAACCCGACGTACCCCCGCCGCTCGACCACCGCCAGGTCCACCCCTTCGCCCCCGACCCGACCGACCCGATAAGGCCCCATCGGATAGCCCCGGATCGTCAGGCCCAGGTCGTGGGCCCTCGAGAACGCCGAGGCCGACTCCACCTTGATGGCGACCTCGCGGACCGCCGATCCGGCCCCTCGCCGGACGATGATCCGGGGGAACATCCCCCCCTCATGGGCGAAGACCGGCGAGCCCAGGGGGTCGGCGATCGCCTGCCGCGTGTAACCCAGTCCGGAAAGAGTCTTCCCCAGCCCCGGCGCCTCGCCGATGATCAGGTGATCGACCCAGTCCGAGAAGCGGGTGCTCGTCTCCCGGGCCATCCGCCCCGCCAGTCCGGCCGCGAAGGAATTTCCTTCCAGCGCCGAAACGATCCGATCGGCGACGAACGCCTCGGTCTCGGGCCAACGTTTCCAGTCGAAGGGCGATGCGGTTTCGAGACTTGCCATGTGTTGGGTCATGAGAAGGGCCGTCCGGGCCGGCCAGCCAGCCGGGTGTTGAGGGTCATTGTTCCACGAGCCGATAAACGCGAGGTAGTCGCCCTCGGCTCTGAAGATTGAGCAGTCGCCTGTAGAGGAAATGCCGCGAGTCCAGGGTGTCCTCGATCCCGAGCAGGTGGACGAGCCGGTCGAATTCCGGGGTGTAGGCCAGGTCATCGACCGGCCGTCCGACGGTCCTGTAGGCTTCCACGAGCCGCTGATCTTCCGCATCCAGCGGGGGAAGTTTCCAGTCGAATTGATCAGCCATCGGTCCGAGCCCTCCAGCCCTTCAGTCGGTAAACGACGGTCCTGGCCGCCCCGTCGAGGTCGGAGAATAACATGGCGGCATTGATCCCCATTTCATCCAGGTCGGCCAGGACGGTCTCCTTGATCGCGGACGGCAGGAGGATCCTGGTGAGAGCATCCGACATGATGGTTTCCACCGATCGTCGTACCGTCAACACGCGCGTGAAGAGCCCCCTTTGCCTCAAAGCTCTGCGATTGAAACGGAGCAATCCCATCTCATCGACCAGATCGATTCCACTCCCAATCGGGGAGAAGAGTCCGAGATCGAGCATCCAGATCGCCACATGGTTTCGCGGCTGGGGCGAGACGTCTTCGAAGGCGAAGAAGCTCGCGATATAGGACGATTCGGTCCAGTCGAGGATCGGCGACGGCACTCCGTGGTGGCGGGCGAGCAGCTCCAGCGCCTTGCCCTCGGGCAGGGATGTTTGAGGCGAGAGGAGGCCGATCGCCTCTTTCTCGAATTCCGATAATAGGCCCCTGAAGTATTGTTCCCGATCCTGATCGTTCGTGAAGGGGAAAACTCGGTCGAGGGTCGTTTTCAGTCGCCAGTTCGAGTCGGAATGTCCTCGGAACACGAGTTGAGAGCGTCGCTCCCTGGGCTGCGCGGTGTAGCCCGACAGGAAATCGCGGAAGTCCGCCCAGTTCTTGTACCGGAGATTCTTCATCGAGGCCAATCCCTTGTGATCATCCTTCATCAATCGTGTCCGAGAATTCCGGCCCTCTTCGCATAAGGCGCCGCCGTGATGGCGACCTGCCGGGCGGCGGCCCGGGAATGGTCGTTGGCGGCGGCCTTCTCGGCGAGCCGGGCCTCGGCCAGGGCCTCGGGGGCGTGGCCGGCGTCCTGCTCCAGGAGGGCGAGGCCGAAGCGTGCCTCGAACAGGCCCGGGTCGGCGGCGAGGGCCTGGCGGTAGGACTTGCGGGCGGATTCGAGGTCGTCCTCGACGACGAAGGTCGCGGCGACCCGGGCGGCGCG
>JAJYDH010000416.1 GCA_021777685.1 Planctomycetota bacterium
CGCGGGGAGGAACTCGGCGACCACCTCGTCGAGCAACCGGTAGAGCAGGTGCGCCGCGCCGTGCTTGAGCCGGTCCTCGGGCTCGCGCTCCAGGTGCCGTCGGTGACGCTCCAGGACCTCGATCGCCTCGTTGTGATAGGTGACCAGGTAGTTCGGGCCGAGGAAGAGGTCAAGCTCGTGGAGTCGGAGGTCGTCGGTCTCGGGATGGAAGTCGATCGTGTCGACGACGATGTAGAGGTATTTGCCCCAGTCGTCGACCTTGGGGACGTGCGTGTCCTGGAGGGCGTCCTCGATGGCCAGCGTGTGGAAATGGAAGACCTCGCGGAGCATCGTCTCGACGCTGTCGTTGCAGGCCGATTCCAGATCCTCAATGTCGACCCAGACCGAACCACCAGCGTCGGCGATCGCGTGGGCGACCTGATCTGCCGGCCAGTTGAGATGGATCGTGCCGTCGGATGCCCTGTAAACGATCCTGACACGGGGAGCCGGCCCGATCCGGGATCGATCCTTCGGCTTCGGATTCGACCGATTCCGTCGCCGACGGCTCCCCCGGGGCCGCTTGCGCGCATCAGACGCCTCTTCGAGCAGGTCGATCGGCAAGTCGGTGTCGCCACCGGCCGGGATCGTCCGGCGGATCGGCGACCGGAACAGCCGGAACACCCGGGAGTCGAAAGACCCCGCGATCGGCGCGCCTGGGGCAATGCGGATGTCATCCAGGCCGATCCTGACCCGGCCGACCGGCACGCCGTCGGCCTCGAACGAGCCATCGGTTTGAATCCGGGCGATCCGGAGGTTTCCCCGCGTCCCCTCGGCCGGGTCGAAGGCGATCCAGCCGCCGGAGACCGGGCGACGGCCGATCGTCACCACGCCGCGGACCCTCGCCGTCGGGAATCGCTCGGGGCCGAGTTCCTCCGAGCAGCCGGAGGTCCCGATTGCGACCAGCGACACGGCCGCGAGGAGGAGCCGGGGGCACGCGGCCATGTCGACTTCCTTCGCGTCGAGGTCTCAAAGGGAGGGCAGGTTCGCCGGACCGATCCAGGGCCCGGCGAGGTCGGCGACCTCACGCCAGGCTTCGATGTCGTCGTCCGAAAGTCCATCGATCGGAGGGATTTCGATCAGCCGGCCGCCCCGACGACCCCGGCCGGCATGGGGACCGACCTGCCCCCGGACGACGAACAGCCGCCCGCCGGCCTGGCGGTCGCCCGCCAGGCGGCCCGTCGGGCCGAGGATCGCCAGCGTCCCGCCGGACTGGGCCAGGCCCGCCCGGTGGCCGGCGGCCCCGGCGATGACGAGGATTCCGCCCGACTGGCCGTAACCGACCGCGTCGCCCGCCTCGCCGGTGACGAGCACTCGGCCGGCCCGCAGGCCCCTCGCGGCACCGTCGAGCGTCGAGCCCCGGACGATCACCGTCAGGCCGGGGGTGTCGAGGTCGGCCGCGACTTCGGGCCCCGTCCGGCCGAGGATCTCGACGACGGCGCGCCAGGGGCCGGAGAGGCCCGAGGCCAGGAGCCGCTGGCCTTCGGCTCCTTCGAGCCGGACCAGCGGGCAGCCCTGGTCGAGGAGGGATACCAGCTCGGCGTTGATCTTCTGGTAGTCGCGGATCTCGGGGATCGAGAGCGAGGGAGGCGCCTGGCCTCCGCCCTCGTCAAGGTCTGGGAGCACCGGCCACCTGCTGAGCCGCGTTCGGGGCGAATTCAGGGCCGCCCGGGACGAGATGGCGGTCCTTCGGCGGGTTCTGCGCCAGGAAGGCTTTCAGGTCGGTGATCTTGACGTCCATCTCGTTCCGACGGGCCAGGTTGCCGACGCCTCCGGCCCTCAACAACTCGTAGGCCCCCCGGGAGACCGCCTTCACCTTGTCGTCGAGCTTGGTGATGAACGAGCGGCCCGAGGCATCCAACCCGGGCGCGTGGAGCAGTCCCGAATCCCGGACCCCGTCCTCGCCGATGATCGCCGGGTAGATCTGGAAGAGCAGGAGCGAGGTCAGGTAGGCCGCCTGGTCCTTCTCCTTGTCGAAATCGGCCGGGTTATCGTCGTATTCCTCGACGATCTGCTTCCCCAACTCGGCGGTGAGATGGCCGATCTCGTGGCCGATGAGCGTGTAGTTGTAAGGGGCGACATTGCCGGGGACCTTCAGCAACCCCAGGGTCCACGCCGCCCAGGCGCGGGCCTCCGGCTTGCTCTCCGGGTCGGCCAGGAACCGCATGATGAGCGAGGCGACGTCAACCTTGCCCTTGGGCGTGCTCGCGACGGACAGGCGGAGCGAGCCGAGCGCCTGGAGCGCCCGGACCTGGGCCGGCCAGGGGATCTTGGGTTCGCTTTCGAGCATCTGGACCAGAGCATCAACCGCCTTGTTGGCGCGCCCGGCCTCCAGATCCTTCTTGCCGGACTGGGCCGCGTTGGTCAGCCCTCGGGCGGCCCAGAGCTTCACCCAGACCACCTGATCGGGCTTCTTGACCTGGTTTGTGTAGAGGTCCAGCGCGTTCGGGGCGGAACTCCCGGCCATCCCCAGCACGATCATCGCGTCGATCCGCGTGAGATAATTATTCTCCAGGAGCCTGGGCAGCGACGAGTCGAAGAGGACTCGACTGTAAGCCGCCTCGAATTCGGCGTTATTCACGGTGCTCGCGCGAGCGACTTCCAGCGGCTTGATGAGGGCGTCGACGGCCACTTCGAGGGCCCGGTTCGGCTTCGGGTTCGCCCCCGGGTTCAGGATCGCGTTCAGGTTGTCCCGCTTCGTCAGCTCGACGGCGAAGTATTCGACGAACCGCTTGAGGAAGGCCGGGTCGGTATTCTCGCCCCGCGCCGCCATGTTCTGGACCCGAGAGCGATCGTCGGGCGGGTTGCCGATCCGGATCGTCTGGCCGGGCGGGAAGTTGAGCGGGTTGAAGATCGACAGCGCCTTCTTGGCGTTGGGGTCGACGAAGACCTCGGCATCCGGCTCGGCGGGCGCCTGTGCCTCCGGCTGGGGTTCCTCGGCCTTCGGCATCTCATCGGCCTTCGGGGCCTGGGCCGCGACCGTCCGGGGATCGAGGGCGACCAACGCCAGCGCCAGCCACACCCACGAGCAGCCCCTCGGCATCCTCGGGGCGAACGCTTGGATCATGTTCGAGAACCTTTGGTTGAGATCCCCGACGCCGAAAGCCGGGCGAAAGGGTCGTTCGTAAGGTGGTGTCGCTCGACTGGCGGAAGACCGTCGCCCGAGGAAAGTCGCCCGCGACGCGATCGCGAGGTCGTCGGGTTCGAGAGAATCGGATCGGAGCATCACAGGTCGCTCGAACGCGACACGCCCCCCGAAGATCGCTCGAATGGGATCGTTCGGGGAGAATCCTCGGACAAGGCTAACCCACCGATGGAACACTGTCAAGTTTTCGGCATCCTCGCCCAATTTTCCTATTCGGGCCAGATTAACGGACTTTGACACGCCAAGTTCGGGCGACCCGACGCCTTAACCCATCATGGCCCGCCACCTTGGACGCCCGATCGGTCGGCCAGGTTCCCAAAGCGTCGCGCAGATCACCGGCGACCCTCTCCATGCGAGATCGCATGGCTGGGGGCGACGAGCGACGCCCTACGATTTGATCTCCGTCGTAAGTCGGAACACGATCACGCCGACGGATTGGGTTCGTTTTGTTCCACCGGCTCGGCCCGGATCGAGACGCGACCCCGGCCGATCGAACGGCTCTCTGGCGTCGGAACGGGGCCGGGCGTCGACATCTCGCTTGCCGGGGGGCGACCGGCTCTCCTATTCTAGGGGTGAGAATTGATGTCCCGCCCCGCCCCCAGTCCCGACGGTCGCCTCGCCCTCCGACCCGGCCTCGTTCGATCAGGAGCCGCATCGGCCATGCCCCACCGCCGGAAGTTCTTCGCAGCGATGACCTTCGCCCTGATGTTCTCCCTCGCCGATCGCCGGGCGATGGCCGACGGCCCGGGCGACCTCGCCGGGCCCGACCGATCGCCGATCGCGCTGGCTTTGACTTCGGACGGGGGCCGGCTCCTGGTGGCGAACCAGACGGCGGGGTCGGTTTCGTGGGTCGACCCGAAGCTCGGCAAGGTCCTCGCCGAGTTGAAGACGGGCGACCGGCCGAGCGGGGTCGCGGTCTCCCAAGACGGTAAGGTCGGCGCCGTCGCCCACTGGTACGGTTACGACCTGGCGATCCTCGACCTCTCGGCGGACCGGGTCACATTGGCCGGCCGGGTCGAGGTCGGCCCGGAGCCCCGGGGCGTGGTGATCTCGGCCGACGGCCGGCTCGCCTACGTCGCGGTCGGGGCGAGCAACGAGGTCGTCCGCGTCGACCTGGCCGGCCGGAAGGTCACGGGCCGGGTCGAGGTCGGGCGCGAGCCGAGGGGGCTGGCGTTCACGCCGGACGGTTCCCGGCTGGTGGTGGGCAATGCCCGGGGGAAGTCGGTCGCGGTCGTCGACCTCGGCCGGCTCGCCGTCGAGCGGACACTGCCGGTCGAGGCGGACAACCTCCGTCAGGTCGCCGTGAGCCCCGATGGGCGTTACGCTTACGTCGCCGCGATGAACAACCGGGGGTTCGCGACGACATTACCCAACATCGACAAGGGCTGGGTCCTCGGCCAGCGCGTCGTGCGGGTCGCCCTGGACGGCTCCGAGCCCGCCGAGAGCCTGTCGCTCGACCCCCTCGGCGACGCGGCGGGCGACGCCCACGGATTCGCCCTGGCCGACGGCGGCAAGCTCCTCGCCGTCGCCTGCGGCGGCACGCACGAGGTGATGCTCTTCGCCGAGGGGCAGAAGCCGCTGCCCTGGAGGGCCGGCGTCGGCCGAGACGTCATCGAGGCCGGGCTCCTGAAGGATCGGGCCCGGTTCCGCCGCGTCCAGCTCGGCGGCCGGCCGACCGAGATCGCCTTCGCCCCCGACGGCAAAACGCTTTATGTCGCCAATTACCTGTCCAACGCGATCCAGGTCGTCGACGCCGGCTCGGCCTCGCTGTCCCGGACGATCCCCCTCGGCGGGCCGGAGACGCCGTCGCTGGTCCGGCGAGGCGAGGCCCTGTTCCACGACGCCTACCGGTCGGCGAACCACTGGTATAGCTGCAACACCTGCCACTCCGACGGTCACACCAACGGCCTCGACTTCGACACCCGCAACGACGGCTGGCAGGACCTGTCGTCGAGCCATCTCCGGAGCCGGAAGAAGGTGCCGACCCTCCGCCGGGTCGCCCTGACCGGCCCCTGGACCTGGCACGGCTGGCAATCGGGGCTCGACGACGCGATGGTCGAGTCGTTCACCAAGAGCATGCAGGGGAAGGCCCCGACCCGGGACGAGGTGCAGGCCCTGGTCGCCTACCTGGGGACGCTTGAATTCCCCCGGAACCCGCACCGCGAGGCCGACGGCGGCCTCGGCCCGGCCGCCAGGCGGGGCGAGGCATTGTTCCGGTCCTCGAAGACGAATTGCTCGTCCTGCCACTCCGGCCCGGAGTTCACCGACGGCAAGCGCCACGACGTCGGCCTGAACGAGCCGGGGGACGTCTACAAGGGGCACAATCCCCCGTCGCTCCGAGGGGTTTACGACAAGGACCCGTACCTCCACGACGGCCGCGCCCGGACCCTCCGCGACGCACTGACCGGCGACCACGCCCCCGAGAACCTGGGCGGCGAGCCGATCTCCGTCGCGGAGCTGGACGACCTGATCGCCTACCTCAAGAGCCTGTGACGCCGGCGGATTCCGGCCGGGATAGGGCCCTATGCCGTTGAATGAGCCTAAACCTGGTTCGCGAAGGTATTTCTGGCCCCCTCTC
>JAJYDH010000417.1 GCA_021777685.1 Planctomycetota bacterium
TTGCGGACCACCATTGATGTTGCGGCGAGTCCGGTCCGCAATAGCGGACCCTGCAAGTTCTCGTAGGGTGGGTCGAGCCTCGGGCGAGCCCCACCATGCATTCGATTGGTGGGGCTCGCCCGAGGCCCGACCCACCCTACTACACCTACAAGACTTATTTGGCCGGTCGGTCTCTGAAATCTGTAGGATCCGCTATTGCGGACCCTACAATCCCGCCTTTTTAGCGTTGATGGTCTACCACAAAAGCTCGCGGATTGCGTGCGTGTATTCGTCAATGAACCCCAACATCCTCAGAGGCGCACGTCGAGCGTCCCCGCCTCCGAGGAGCGGTTGATCGGATCGAAATCGGGCCTCCAGGCGGGTCAGCGAGGCCGGCCGACCGTGATTGGCAGGTCGGTTCCGGTCATCGACATCGGCAACTTGGGGAGATTGCGTCGTTCGGGAGGTAGCGGCATGTTCATCTCGACGCAGAAGGCGTCGAACTCGTCGTCGGACATCCCCGGGTCATCGAAGGAAGCCAATTCCGCCTTCGCCGCGCGGAGGTCGAAGGGCGGGGTCGGGGCCGGCATGGCGGCCTCGTCGGCACGTTCCATCAGCCGCAATTCCTTGAGGGCCCGGTAGAAACCTCTTTCGGCGGCGGCCTCGTACTTGCGCGCGAGGGTCGCCTCTTTCGAAGGGTCGAACATGGCAATCCGGATGGCCTCGCCCTTGAGTTTGGCGGCTTCCGCTTCCGTCGAACCCTCGGGAGCGACGAAATCGGCCTCGACCTGGCGGATGCGCCCGGTCAGCGCGGCGGTTTGCTGGTCGGCGGCGCGTTCCATCCGGACCGAGTTGAGCGCGGCCCGGCGGACCAGGGCGGTCTCGACCTCGCCGACGGGCACCAGCTCCTCTTCGAATGCTGCGGTCCGGCGGGCGACCTCGGCGGCGTCGGCCTCGGGCAGGACGACGCCCGCGCCGGCCAGGCCATGCTTGAGGGCGTTCCGGCGCGATCGCTCCTTGCCCTCGGGGGTCCTGGGGCCGGTCGACTTCGCGGCATTTTTCCGGTTCGCGCTGATCTGAGCTTCGCTGGCGGACATGGGTGCGGTCCTCATCGGTCGGTCGTGATGGTTGGATGGCGAGGGTCCGGCTTCTGCCCTTATATTCAGGATCGCGCCCTCGCGATTATTCGTGTTTTTCCCGGGAACGACTCTCGCACTCCGGGGAACTCCCGGGAGGGCCTCGAACCCGCCTTGACCCCCTCGGGCCGATCCCATACCCTGCCGCGCGTCGTTCCATGTCGTCGGCGATCGAAGACTTCAATCGGAGGCGGTCGATGCGCAGGGCTGCCCCTGTTCGTTGGGTGTTGGTGTCGTGCCTGGCCGTCGGCTGCTCGACCGTGCGTCACCGGGGGTCGGACCATCCGGGGATCACGGAGCCGAATCCCAGCGCGGTCAACCGGGTCTACCCGGCCTCGGCCACGCTGGTGGCCCGGACGGTCGCCGACGTGATGTCGCAGGACTCCATCATCGATGACGTGTCGATGGTCGCCGACGCCGGCTCGAAGGAATACCGGAACTTCAGCCGGGAGGATCGGCAACGGCTGGGGATCTCGATGCTGACCCCCGCCAATGACGTCAACTTCAACATCAAGGCCAAGAGCAAGGACGGCCGGCCGATCGCCGTCGCGGTCCGGCTCAAGGGAGAGTCGAGCGCCGAGGTGAGCCTGCTCTACGGCTTCGGCGGCGATTCCGACCTGGCCCGCGACATCCTTGACCGGGTCGGCATCGCTCTGGAGAGTGTCCCGAAGGACACGGCGGTCGCGAAGGCGTCGGGCTCGAAGGCCGCTTCCCGGCCCGGCTTGCCGCGATAGGGCCTGGAACGGCGGGCGATCCTCGCGTAAGCTCTTGGGAGCGGGAGGCGAACGGGGGCCGGTCCCGAGACCGGCCTTTTCGACCCGGTCCTCGCCCTCCTCGGTCCGATCGGGGTGCGACCGCGATGATGGCCGAGTCCGACGCGGAACCCGTGCTGCTCCGCCAGCACCGGTCCGAACGATTCCTGGCGACAGTCGCCCCGTTCGCCCGAGTCGTCCTGGTTTCCCACGTCAACCCCGACCCCGACGCGCTCGCCAGCATGCTCGGGCTCCGGACGCTGGTCGAACTCCGACAGCCAGGCAAGCCCGTCATCCTGACAGTCGACGGCATGATCGCCCGCGCCGAGAATCGGGCGATGGTCGACCTCGTCCCGATCCCGCTGGTCCCGATCGAACACGTCGTGATCGGCCCGAATGACGCCGTGGTCATGGTCGACTCGCAGCCGGGGACCGGGCGGAGGGCCAGCGAGGCCGCCACGCCCGTAGCCGTGCTCGACCACCACGAGACCGGCGGCAAGCTCGACGGCGTCCTCTACCGGGACATCCGCGCGAACCTGGGCGCGACCAGCACGATGGTCACCGGCTACCTCCTGGAACAGAACGTCGGCGTCAGCCCCAGGCTCGCCACGTCGTTGACTTACGGGATCGAGTCCGAGGTCTCCGGCTACCCCCGAGAGTCGAGCCCGCTCGACGACGGCGCCCTCGTCTGGCTCTTCCCCCGCGCCGACAAGGACCTGCTCGCCCGGATCAAGAACCCCAAGCTCTCGCAGGACTATTTCGCCACATTCCAGAACGCCCTGGCCAACGCCTTCCTCTACCAGGACGTGGTCGTGAGCTGGTGCGGGGTCGTCCCCCAGCCCGACATCATCGCCGAGCTGGCCGACTTCTTCATCCGCTTCGACCGCGTCAACTGGGCCCTCTCGATCGGCCTGTTCGAAAACCTCCTCAAGCTCTCGATCCGCGCCGCCAACCTCGGCGGACACTCCGGGGAGGTCCTCCGAGTCGTCGTCGACGGCCTCGGCACCGCCGGGGGCCACGACAAGAGGGCCGGTGGCGCCATCCCCCTGGCCGACACCCGGCCGGAGACCATCGAGAACACCCTCCGGATCATCCGCCATCGCCTGCTCGCCAGGCTCGACATCGACGAGCAGCGAGGCCATCGCCTGCTCGAAGCCAGCCCCATCATCCAGGCCCCCTGATCTTCGCGATCTCCCTTCAGGTCGGGCGTGGTCCCACGAGATTGTTTGAGATCCGGTCTCAATCTCAACAAATCCGCAACAACCCTTGCGGTCCTACTAGAGATTATGGATAATCCGGCTCGTGTTGAGACTGAGTCTCAGAATCACAGAGGATTTTCTGATGAATCACCGTCGAGGGTTCACCCTGATCGAGTTGCTGGTCGTGATCGCCATCATCGCCGTCCTGATCGCCCTCCTTCTGCCGGCCGTCCAGGCGGCGCGCGAGGCCGCCCGGCGGATGCAGTGCGTCAACAACCTGAAGCAACTGGGCCTGGCGATGCACAACTACGAGAGCACCAACGGCGTCCTCCCCCCGCAGATGTCCCTGCTCTTCAACGGATCGGGCACGGTGGCCTGGAAGTCGACCTGGGGTGCGACGTCGCGGGTCATGCCCTTCCTGGAGCAGGGCCCGCTCTACAACGCCATCAATTACACGAACAAGGTGAGCGACGCGTCGAACGCGACGGTCGTCGCCCAGCAGATCAAGACGCTCCTGTGCCCGAGCGAGCCCAACCAGCAGGCGTTCACCAGCACCAGCGCCACGACCGGGGTCACGTCCACCTACGGCGTCTCGAATTACGGCTGGTGCGCGGGGACCTGGTACACCTTCGGCGGTTACTCGCTCCAGACCCCGACGACCGGCGCGATCGGCCCGAACCTGGCCCGGACGTTCGGATCGTTCACGGACGGGTTGAGCAACAGCCTCCTGGCGGCGGAAGTGAAGACCTACACGCCCTCCTATCACGATTGCGGCACGATGCCGGCGGGCGCACCGGCCGGCGCCTCGGCGTATCCCGACGTCCCCACGGTCCTGGCCAGCGTCTACGCGGCCCCGACGGCGGGCTGCAAGGCGGCCACGGGCGGGAACGGCGGCCTGCCGGGCGGCGGGCACACCCATTGGAGTAACGGCAATTCGTTCTACGACGGCTTCACCACCGCGCTGCCGCCGAACACGAGGTCGCCCCTGGGGTCGATCGCCCCGGACGGCGACATGAGCACGGAGGACGAGGACGACGGCGGCCCGACCTATTCCGCGGTCACGTCGAGGAGCTACCACTCCGGCGGGGTCAACATCCTGTTTGGCGACGGCAGCGTCAAGTTCATCAAGAACACGATCAACTGGCAGGCCTGGCGGGCGCTGGGGACGGTCTCCGGGGGCGAGGTGGTGTCGGCCGACTCGTTCTGATCGGCAGTCCCGACGGCAGGCGCACCCTGTTCACCCCGAGGGATTTTTGATAGGTTCTAGGGGCCTGAGCCCCTCGATCCGGCCCGCTTGGAGGGCCGTCTTCGACAAGCGGAGGGCTGACGGGGCCTCGCTTTAGGAACTTTTCATGAAAGTCGGCTTATTGACCGGGGGGGGCGACTGCCCCGGCCTGAACGCGGTCATCCGCGCGGTCGTCCAGGGCGTCACCAACGAGGGAGGCTCGTGCGTCGGCATCCTCGAAGGCTGGCGAGGGCTCGTCAAGGGGATGACCTGCGACCTCCAGGTCGCCGAGACCGACGGGATCATCGCCAGGGGCGGGACCATCCTCGGGTCGTCGCGGACCAACCCCTTCAAGAACGCCTCGACCGACATCCCGGCCCTGCGGCAGAACTTCCAGGCCCTCGGCCTCGACGCCCTCGTGGCGATCGGCGGCGACGACACGCTGGGGGTCGCCTACCGCCTGCATAAAGACTTCCAGATGCCGATGGTCGGCGTCCCCAAGACCATCGACAACGACCTGATGGTCACCGACTTCACCTTCGGCTTCGACACGGCGATCAACATCGTCACCGAGGCGATCGACCGGCTCCGGACCACCGCCGAGAGCCATCGCCGGATCATCGTCGTCGAGACGATGGGACGGCACGCCGGCTGGATCGCATGCTTCTCCGGGATCGCCACCGCGGCCGACTATATCCTGATCCCCGAGGTCCCGATCGACATCGCCCACGTCGTCGACGTCCTCAAGAGGCGGCGGGCCGCCGGGAAGAACTACAACATCGTGGTCGTCTCCGAGGGGGCCGAGTTCCCCGACAAGGGCACGACGAACATCGCCGCCGAGACCGACGCCTTCGGCCACGTCCGCCTTGGCGGGGTCGGCAACGTCGTCGCCAAGATGATCGAGGACCAGACCGGCTACGAGACCCGATGCGTCGTCCTCGGCCATCTCCAGCGGGGCGGGGCACCGAGCGCCTACGACCGCGTCCTCGCCACTCGCCTGGGCCTGGGAGCCAGCCGGCTCGTCCTCCAGCGCAAGTTCGGCACGATGGTCGCGCTCTCGGGCACCAAGATCATCGAGACCACCCTCGCCGAGGGAGTCGCCGCCGCCAAGACCCTCAACATGGACTTCTACCACGAGGCGTCGACGTTCTTCAAATGACGCCCCGATGGAGTCGCCGAGAAAAAAAGGGACTGGGTTATTGACCTCGGCGTTTTACTCGGTAATATAACCCTTGTCGCCGATGACGACGCCGACGTGAAAACGACGGCTGAGTCAACGGCCTCCTTCGAGTTTCCCGACAGACCGGTGACGGCCGGCGACCCGATTCGGGTCGCCTTGTCGTCTCCGCACTCGGATGGGAACATTCGGCCGGGGTTTCGTCCTTCTTAGGGCGGGTCGCCCCGGCCGGTCGCGTCGAACTCCGGTTCGCCGTCCTCTTTGACAATCCGGTCGATCGTCTGCG
>JAJYDH010000418.1 GCA_021777685.1 Planctomycetota bacterium
TCCTTGAACGGGCCTTTGCGGGCCACCTTTCCCTTCACCTCGACCGTCTCGCCGGCCTTGACCTCGGCCGAGGGCGCGGCCAGCTCGACGTCGGCGGGGCGGACGACCTCGATCGTGACGGCGGGGATGGCCAGGATCTTCTCCTTGCCGCCGACGGGCCCCTTGGCGGTCAGGGCGATGATCGTCCGGCCGAGGGGGGCCTCGGGCGCGGCGTTCACGGTCGCTCCGCCTTCGAGGGACTTGGCGGGGAGGGTCGAGGCTCCGATGGCGAAGCCGGCCGGCAGGGGGAGCGAGCCGAACGTCAGGGCGACGTCTTCGGCCCCGGCCGCGCGGACCGCCTTGATCGGGACGTTCGCCCCGTAGCCGTGGACGACCTCGACGGGCGTCGTCGGCGAGTCGAGCGTGATCGGGATCGGCAGGGCGATCGCGGCGGGCAGCCCTTCCTGGACCTCGACGCTGGTCGGCAGGCCGGACTGCTGGGCGAAGACGATCGTCTTCGACGCGACCACGACGATCGGCCCGGCGGGGCCCGTCGCCGTCCCCACGAGCTTGAGGTTGGCGATCTCGGGGGGGGCGTCGCCGTTGCTCGAAAGGGTCAAGGAGCCGACCGTCTGGCCCGGGTTGATGAGGCCGGGGCGGACCGTCAGGCCCAGCGGCGGCTTGACGACGTCCACGGTGATCGGCCCATCGTACCCCTGGCGGACGACCTCGACGCCGACGGCCGCCGTGCCTCCCCTGGGGATGTTGACCTGGTCGTCGACCGGCGAGACCTGGAACGAGGCCCCCGCGATCGGCTCGACGGTGATCCGATAGGGATACCCGGCCCCTCCCTCGCCCCGGAGGTCGCGGAGGGCCAGGGTGATCTCGGTCATCCCGGCGGGGACGGTGAAGTTGAGCGAGGGGTCGGGCGAGTTGATCGCCACCTTCTTGGCCGCGGCCTTGGCCTTCGCCTGGAGCGGGATCGCGGTGTCGTCGGCGCTCGCCAGGACGGCGCCGTCGGGCCCCTTGACCTGGAGCACGCCGTCGAGCGCCGAGCCGAGGTCGGCGGCATCCACGCCAATCCGCAGCTTCTGGCCGGGGACGACGCCGACGATGAATTTGTCCTCCTCGTTCTTCTTCCCGATCCGGCCGTTGAAGACGACCGGCGCTAACGCCTTGAGGGTCGGCCCGGCGGGGTCGGCGGGCTCGCGAAGCTCGGGATGGACATCGACATGGAGCGGCGGGAGCGATTCCACGTCCAGGATCGCCTCGCCCGGCGCGGCGATCCCCAGGTTCTGGTTCGTGATGCGGGGGCGGAACGCGTTGGGGTCGTTGTCCACGCTCGGGGCCAGGGTCGCGGCGGCGACGCTGGGGCCGGGGAGGGTCCCGCCCCTCAATTCGAGCCCGATCGTCTCCCCCTTCCGGCCGCCGAGCGGGAAGACCTCGTCGGCGACCGGCACCGGGCCGACGAGCAGCCGATAGATCGCCTTGCCGGTCCCCTGGTAGCTGGAGTCGGACAGCTCGATGATGTAGTCGGTGTCCTCGGGCAGGACGGCGGTCAGCCGGGCGTCGGTCACGAGGCCGGGCGTGTCGTCGGCCGAGGCGACGTAGGCGTGGGCTGCGGTGGTCAGGCGGATCGAGGGGTCGACCCCCGAGCCGATCCGGGCGCACTGGGCGTCGACCACGATCCGCTGCCCCTTCTTGCCCGGGAACCGGAAGAAGTCGACGTCGTTGCCCTCCGACTTGCCCTCGACGACGCAGGGCGAGGGGATCGGCTGGGCGAGGTCGAACGCCCCATTATCTTCCTTCTCGGCCACCTGCGGGACCTGGCCGACCGCGAAGAGGAACGGGTTAGAGAGGCCGTCGTCGGTCCGGACCCGGCAGACGTAGACGCCGACCGGCGTGCTCGCGGCGGGGGTGATCCGGAGCTTCCAGCTCGCGGCGTCGGCGGCCAGCGGGACGACCTCGGCCGAGAACGGCGCGATCAGCCTGGCGTTGGCTTCCAGGTTCGAGCCGAAGAGCGTCACCTCGGTCGGCTCGCCCCGGCGGGCGCCGAAGGGGTTGTTCGAGGAGAGCTTCGGAGCCTCGGCCCAGGTCGCGGCGACGGCGGCGGCCACCAGTCCGACCGCGACGGAAAAGGCGACGAGCGGGCGCGTCATGGAGGGCGGTCCTCGGGAGTCCAGGCGGGTGGGGGTGGCGAAGGCGGGGGCGTCGACGACCATCGAAGGCGGGGCCTGGGCCTGGAATCCCTCCAACGTCGCACGCGAGTCGGTCGATGTCAAGTGCCCCAGGCGTGGCGACCAGGGCGGAAGTCCGGGCGGGGGCACCCGGCTTCCGGTCCTCTTCGACTCGCCCTACAATCGACCGGACGTTGTCCTCGTATGCTCCGCCGGAGGGCGTCAGTCGTGGCGAATCAACAACCCGGCGAGGTCAAGGCCGTCTGCCCGCTCGACTGCCCGGACACCTGCTCGATGCTCGTGAAGGTCGAGGGCGGGGTCGCCGTCGGGCTCCGGGGCGACCCCGATCACCCGTTCACCCGGGGCTTCCTCTGTCAGAAGATGGCCGGCTATCTCGACCGGGTCTACAGCCCGGATCGCCTGGCTTACCCGCTCCGGCGGGTCGGCCCCAAGGACTCCGGGCGATTCGAGCGGATCGGCTGGGACGAGGCGCTGGCCGAGATCGCCGGGCGGTTCGCTGCGATCGCCGCCTCGCCCGACGGCCCGCAGGCGATCCTCCCTTATAGTTATTACGGGACGATGGGCAAGCTCCAGTCGAGCAGCCTCGACCGCCGCTTCTTCCACCGACTGGGCGCCTCGATGCTCGATCGGACCATCTGCGCCTCGGCGGGCGCGGCCGGGTATGAGTACACGCTCGGCCGGGGGCGCCCGGGCGCCGACCCGATGGCGGTGCCCGACTGCAAGTTCATCATCAACTGGGGCTCGAACACCGCGCACACCAACAGCCATCTCTGGAGCCTGATGATCCGGGCCCGGAAGCGGGGCGCCACCCTCGTCGCGATCGATCCCTACCGGAGCCCCACCGCCGTCCGGTCCGACTGGCACATCCAGCCCCGGCCGGGCACCGACGCCGCGCTGGCGCTCGGCCTCATGCACGTCCTCTGGCGCGACGGGCTGACCGACGACGATTATCTCGAAAGGGCGACCATCGGGGCCGATCTGCTCCGCCGCCGGGCCCTGGAAGATTACCCGGTCGACCGGGTCGCCTCGATCACCGGGGTGGATGCCTCGACGATCGATGAGCTGGCCCGACGCTACGCCGCCGAGCAGCCGGGCCTGATCCGCCTCAATTACGGCCTCCAGCGTCACTTCGGAGGGGGGATGGCGGTGCGGACCATCGCCTGCCTGCCCGCGCTGGTTGGGGCCTGGCGGCACCACGGCGGGGGCGTGATGCTCTCCACCAGCGGCGCGTACGAGTTCAACATGGCCCGCCTGACCCGGCCCGACCTCGCCCCGCCCGGGACCCGGGTCGTCAACATGAACCGGCTGGCCGAGGCCCTCGCCGGGGAGTTGCCCGGACCTCCCGTCCGCGCCCTCTACGTTTACAATTGCAACCCGGCGGCGGTCGCGCCGGACCAGCGCAAGGTCCTCGAAGGCTTGAGGCGTGACGACCTCTTCACCGTCGTCCACGAGCAATTCCCGACCGACACGGTCGACTATGCCGACATCGTCCTCCCGGCGACCACGCAACTGGAGCATCTCGACCTCCACGGCTCTTATGGGCATCACTTCGTGATGCTGAACACCCCGAGCATCGACCCGGTCGGGGAGGCCCGGTCGAACAACGACGTCTTCCGGGGCCTCGCCGCCCGGCTCGGATTCGAGCCCGATCTCTTCCCGGACGACGAGACCCTGATCCGCGAGGCCCTTGACGGCGGACCGACCATGACCGGGATCAGCCTGGAGCGGTTGGAAGACGAAGCCTCGATCCGGCTCGACCTCCCCGAGCGTTACGCCCCGTTCGCCGAAGGGGTCTTCCCCACCCCTTCCGGCAAGTGCGAGCTTTACTCCGAGCGGATGCGGCTCGACGGCCTCGACCCGCTCCCGGCCTACGTCCCGCCCCTCGAAGACCCGCGGACCCGCCCCGACCTGGCCGGGTCCTACCCGCTCCAGCTCCTCAGCCCTCCTCGCCCGCAGTTCCTGAACTCGACCTTCGCCGACTCCCCGACCCACCGGCAGGCGGCGGGAGACCCGACCGTCGAACTCTCGGCCGAGGATGCATCGAGTCGAGGACTGGTGGACGGCGAGTGGGCCGAGGTCTACAACGGCCGGGGCAAGTTCCGGGCGAGGGTCGCCCTCACCGGCGCCGTGGGGCCCGGCGTGGCGGTCGCCACCGGGCTGTACTGGAACAAGCTCGTCCCCGGCGGGGGGAACGCCAACAGCACGACCTCCACGGCATTGACCGACATGGGAGGAGGGGCGACCTTCTTCGATAATCTCGTCGAGGTCCGGGCCTGGAATGAGGCCGACAACGAAGGCCCGACCCCGATCCATTTCCCGTCAGAAAAGGAGTGACCATGTCCCTGCTCGCCCCATCGACCACCGTTGCACCCGTCGCCCGGTTGACGGTCACCCTCTACACGCGATCCCAGTGCTGCTGCTGTCAGGCCGCCCGCGAAGTCCTCCGGGAGTACCAGGCGGCCCACGGCTTCGATTTCGAGGAAGTGGACGCCTCCGATCCGTCGATGGCCGACCTGATCGGACCGACCGTCCCGGTCATCGCGGTCGACGGCAAGGTCCGGTTCCGGGGCGAGGTCAACCGGGTCCTGTTCGAGCGACTGCTTTCGTCCCATGCGAGAGGCTGATCCTTTTTCAAGGCCACTCGATCGCGATCGGGAGCGTCGGCTGGCCGATTTCAACGCCCGCCTCCGCGCGTGTCGCAAGTGTCACGCGGCCGGGTTCCTGACGGAAGTCGAGTCGGTCCCGGTCGCCTTCGATGGCGAGGAGGATTCGCCGGCGCCCCGGATCTTGCTGATCGGGCAGGCCCCCGGGCTAAGGGGGAGCATGTCGGGCCGTCCCTGGTCCGGCCCGGCGGGCGACCGCCTGCGGGCCTGGTTCGAGGAGGGCGGCATCCCCCGGGCCGACTTCTGGCGGAAGATCCACTTCGCGGCCGTCACCCGCTGCTACCCTGGGCGGCTTGCCGGCTCGAAGGGGGATCGGCTCCCCTCGCCGGCCGAACGCGCCCTCTGTCGCCCCTGGCTCGACGAGCTGATCGCCCTGGTCGAGCCCGAGGTCGTCCTGCTCCTCGGCCTCCTGGCGATCCGGACGGCCCTCGGCCCGGTGCCGTCGCTGTCGAGCGTCGTCGGCACCGCCCGGGTCGTCGGGGGCGTCCGCTATCTGCCGTTGCCCCACCCCTCGGGAGTCAGTCGCTGGCTCAACGACCCGCCCAACCTGGAGGCGGTCGCCCGGGGCATGACCCACCTCAAGGGGTGGGTCGAGGAGCTGGGGATCTGACCGGGTTCCGGATTCGTCAACCGAGGCCGAACTTCGAGAAAGAGTGATAAAACGCTTCCCGTTCCCCAGATAATGAGGGGAAGCCCGACGACGTTCATCGGGCCGGGAAGCGGCCCGTCCGTTGGGTCCGAATTGGAAAGGCGCGGGGCGTGTGCCGTTCGTGGTTGGGTTCGGATTTCACGGCGAGCACCGTGGTAGGAGTTACGCGGTTGGTCGACCGTCGTCTCGTGTTGTAAATAGCCCGGGAAATCCGCGTAGGGTGGGTCGAGCCTCGGGTGAGCCCCACCATCCCGATC